>NZ_AEJZ01000132.1:0-14352 GCF_000208525.1 Escherichia sp. TW14182 | reverse complement strand
AGATGATATTCTGCGTTGAGTTGCGCCAGATCGGACTGACCATCTGTAATATTAAACGGTTCGTCGAAACGTATTTTTCGATCAACGTTTACGGGCTGTTTCGTCGTAAGGTCGAAAATCGTTCCACGATCGAACGGCGTTTTATAATCCCGATGGGAATAGAGCATGGTTACTGTTGCATTATCACCAAACCAGGTGAGTGATGGGGCAATAAATGTACTGCGCTCTTTACCGAAATTCCGCCAGTAATCTTCATCCTGCACTTCCCCCGTCAGGCGGTATGCCAGCTGAGTGCCTTCAATGGGGCCTGTGATATCAAGTTGCCCGGTGCCACCACCGAAACTGGAGGACGTGGCTGAGACAGAACCATGGAATGTTTTTTCCGGGCGCTTTGTCACGACGTTAATCAGTCCGCCAGGATCGAGAATGCCATACAGCGTGGAGGCCGGACCTTTTAGCACTTCCACACGTTCTGTGGCGGCGTTGAAACTGCGAGGAAGTACAGTTCGCAGGCCGTTGGTCATGATGGAGCCATCCCGGTTAGCACCAAACCCACGACGTACAAAGGCGTCCTGAGTTCCGCCTAATGTATTGGTCTGTACCACGTTACTGACGTTATAAAGCGCCTCATCCAGCGTCGTCGCATTCTGATTTTCCAGAACCTGATCGCTAACCGTATTGACCACCTGCGGGATATCCAGCATCGGCATATCGGTTAATGTCGCCGTGGAAGTGCTCAGAGGTTGATAACCATCGGTAGCCTCAGTTGCGGTATTTGCATCCGCTGTAACAGTGATTGTTTCGCCATCTTTGGTCGTTGCAGTGTCGGTTGCATGAATCATTGGTGCTGCAAAGAGCAGTGAAAAGAGCGCCCGACCTTTGATTCCTGAGAATGAAGGTGTGAACTTAGCCATTTAGTCTGTTATCCCAAAAACTCACGGATTGTCGTGAGTGAAAATTGTTTCTTGTTGCTCACTAAGCACTATCCGTTTGTTATTTCACCATCGGATATGTAATTGAGAATCATTCAACCATGCGGTAATGTAGTAGTAAATGAGAAATAACAAAAAATTGCTACATGTGTTTTTATGAGAGGTTAATGCAATTCAATTGATGGTAATTTATTAATATTTAATGATTTTATTTTTATCTTTAAAAATATTTCACCTGTTATTTACCTTGTTTTTGTATGGATTTTAACTTCTTGACTACTACATTTTGTGGCGTCAAACTCTCAAAAGAGAATGAGTTTTATTTTTGTTTGTCTTTGATTAAGTTGGCGTACACGTGGCACATAACGCAAAAGGGCAGGAGCTGATCCTCGACAATGTTTCTGCCGGGTATCACAAGAAAATCATTGTTGATGGTGTTTCTTTCTCCGTTCCCACAGAAAAAATGACCGTTCTGGTTGGGGCAAACGGCTGTGGAAAGTCGACGTTGCTCAGCACCATTGCACGTATCTTGCAGCCTATGGGCGGCTCTATATTGCTGGATGGTAAAGCGATTCACGAGCAACCAACGAAAGCGTTATCCCGTAGACTTGGGATCTTGCCGCAGTCGCCATTATTGCCGGAGGGCTTAACCGTTTATGAACTGGTGTCGCGTGGGCGTTTTCCCTGGCAAAATTTCATACGTCAATGGAGCGACGCCGACGAGCAGGCGGTAGAAGAGGCCCTGAAATTAACCGGTACGCAGGAGTTTGCACATTTACCGGTTGAAAAACTCTCTGGTGGGCAGCGCCAGCGTTGCTGGATTGCGATGGTGTTGGCGCAAAAGACGCCTTATATCCTGCTGGATGAACCCACAACCTGGCTTGATTTACGTTATCAGGTTGAAATTCTTGAGTTATTACATGATTTAACGCGTCATCACGGGCGTACAGTCGTCGTGGTGTTGCATGATCTGAATTTTGCCGTCAATTATGGCGATACGTTGATATTTTTACGCCAGGGGAAAGTGGTGCGTGTGTTGAATGAGGGGGAGCATTGCACGCCTGAGCTGGTAAAAGCTGTCTTTGACGTTGATGTTCACGCATCAATAAATCCTCTGACGGGGAAACCGTTTTTCATGCCGTTTCGTGGTGTAGAAAAAGTATGATGCGCGCGGGGCTGGTTACTGTATTTTTCCTCGCCTTACTGCTGGTGGGATGCGTGGTATATCCAGGGATTGGTGCCCGATTTATTGCACCACAAACGGTGTTGCAGGCATTTCTTCATTTTGAACCGCAAAACTTCGATCACAACGTAATTGTAAGACTCCGTTTGCCGCGTTTAGCGGCAGCATTGCTTACCGGTGCTTCTCTTGGCGTTGCTGGTGCTTTATTGCAGGCTGTCATTCGTAACCCATTGGGGGAGCCACATATTTTAGGCTTAAATGCCGGAGCCGCTCTTGCTGTCGTTGCTGCCAGTGCGCTTGGGCTGGCCTTTCCGGTTGGACGCCCACTGCTGGCATCTACGGGCGGCGCGTTATTGTTCCTGTTGATATTGCTGCTTTCCTCCGCAGGGCGTTCAGGGTTAACGCCAATGAAAGTTACTTTATGCGGCGTGGCGCTATCGGCGTTCGTGTCCTCAATAACGGCTGCAATCCTGATTCTTGACGAACAAACACTGCTGGCGATGCGGACATGGCTAGCAGGTGATTTAGCGGGGCAGGATTGGGCGACGCTGGGTACGTCCGCCTGGTTTTCTCTGGGGGGGGTTGTGTTAGCCATTTACCTTGCGCCCTCTCTTAACATGTTGGCACTGGGTGATCGCATGGCGCAGGGGCTGGGCGTCTCGGTACTCCGCACGCGAACATTCACTCTGCTTGCGATCGCGTTGCTCTGTGGCGCAGCCGTATCGATTGCTGGCCCCATTGGTTTTGTCGGTCTGCTAGTACCGCAGATTGTCAGGCGTCTGGTATCAGCGGATCTGCGCGTTCTGCTCCCTCTTTCAGCTTGTGTCGGCGCGCTTTTGTTATTACTGGCAGATATTATTGCCCGGACGCTTTTCACGCCCCATGAGTTAGCGACCGGTGTCATGACGGCGTTAGTTGGTGCGCCCGTTTTTGTCATTATGGCGACGAGGATGTTCAAATGAGTCGGATAATGAACGTCGGACTACGCCCACTACGTGTTGGTAAGTTTTCGACACTGGTGCGCCCTAAAAACCTGGTGTTGCTTAGTGGGCTGTCTCTGTTTGCGGTTGGAATACTGATATTCGGTTTGATGCATGGCACTTTCTCCGTCCCGGCATCGGAAGTCGGGCGAGCGTTGTTTGCTCCAGAAAACGTAAGCACAGACGCACGTTATATTGTGCAGGATATCCGCTTGCCAAGAGTCATCATGGCATTGCTATGCGGGGCCATGTTAGGTATGGCAGGAGCCGCAATGCAATCCATTGCGCGTAACGGCCTTGCCGATCCCGGTTTAATCGGCGTTAAAGAAGGATGTAGCGTGGCTGTGCTGTGGCTGATTTTCCAGTTTCCAATGCTGGGAATGTTCTGGCGTCCAGTGGCTGGTCTTGCTGGTGGCTTGTTGGTAGCTTTAATCGTGATTTTTTGCGCGCGCGATATTTCTCGCCCGCGATTTGTTCTGATAGGCATTGGCGTGTCCTGGTTTTTCGCCGCCGGGATCGGTGTATTTATGACCACAGCAGATGTTCGTGATGTACAAACTGCATTGATGTGGTTATCGGGAAGCCTTCATGCAGCCAACTGGATGTTAGTCGGTATTTCAGCCTGTTGGATGGTGCCAGCCGCTCTTTTATTGCTGTTCACCGCCCGGACTGCGGATATCGCTCTGCTTGGTCATCAGATTGCAACCGGGTTAGGTGTGAATAGTTCCCGTCTGGCGTTATTGCGTGTAGCCGCACCAATAATCCTGACAGCTGTCTGCGTTTCATGTGTTGGTAACATCGGTTTTGTCGGATTGATAGCACCGCATATATCACGTTTTATTCTGCGTGGCGGGCAGACGACATTACTGCTGGGGAGCGCAGTATCGGGGGCGTTATTAGTTATCCTGGCGGATAGCATTGGTCGTTTGGCTTTTTTGCCTTTGCAACTGCCAGCCGGAATCATTATTTCACTGATTGGTGGACCATTCTTTTTACTACTGCTCTGGCAACGCAGGAACAGTTTTTAACGGGAGTTATATGCGTTTATTTTTTTCTCTGCTGATACTGTTGTCATTTTTTGCCCGTGCAACAGAACCGGTTCAGGTCTTTACTGATGATTTAGGGCGCAAAGTCACTGTTCCTGCACATCCAAAGAGAATTGTCTCTTTACACGACCTTGATATCACTATTCCTCTGATTGAGCTCGGTGTACCTCCTGTCGCCAGCCACGGGCGAACACGGCCTGATGGTAGCCATTTCATTCGATCAGGCGCGTTACTGACAGGCGTCGACTTCGATAATTCATCGATAGCCTTTATTGGAACTGCTGATATTGATATTGAAGCGATTGTGGCGGCAAAGCCTGATCTGATCATCACAGAACCGACCCGTAATACGCCCATTGAACAACTGGAAAAAATTGCGCCCACGGTGAGCATTGATCATCTCAAGGGGGGCGCGCCAGAAATCTACCGCAAGCTGGCAGAACTTACAGGAACGCAGGCGCGGCTGGCGATACTTGAACGCCGCTATCAGGCACAAATCAATGCGCTGAAGGCGACGCTGGACAGCCAAAAAATAACGGTATCGGTGATTCAGGCAAATCAGGGAAAAATTAATGTGATGCATAGCTATCATTCGCTGGGGCGTGTATTACGCGATGCTGGTTTTCGCTTTCCGCCGCTGATTGAGAGCATTCCTGAAGGTGGGCGAATGGATGTGAGCGCGGAGCGTTTGCCTGAACTGGATGCCGATTTTGTTTTTGCAACCTGGCGTGGTGACACCGGTGGTAAACCTCAGGATGAGCTGGCAGCAATGGAAAAAGTCATGCCGGGATGGTGTCAATTTCTGACGGCCTGTCGTTCCGGGCGCTATGTGCTGATTTCTCGTGAAGAGGCGATTTCTAACTCCTTTGCATCTCTGGGGCTGATAGCCGCGCAGATACAATCACAAATTGCAGGGCGACCTCTACCGGAGGCCAAATGATTCAGAAAGACAAAACACGAGTTGATATTTTTGGTGAGCGTTTTCGTACTCGCGCGAGTCAGTTAACGCCTGGGTTAAGAGCCGTCGCCAGCTACATTAATGAACATCGTGAAGTGGTACTCGAGCAAACGGCGATGGAAATTGCGACCACATTGAACACTTCTGATGCCACAGTGATTCGGGCTATACAGGCCCTGGGGTTTGCGGGGCTACGAGATCTGAAACGCACTCTGGAACAGTGGCTTGGTCCTGCTCTTAGTTCCAGCGAAAAGATGTCTACGACGGTGAGTAACTTGACGAGTGATGTTAACACCGCAATCGATTTTGTTCTTGAAGGGCATTTGTATACCTGTAATGTCCTGTCAGAGCCTGAAAACCGCCATGCGCTTGCACAAGCGGTAGCCATGCTGGTGCAGGCGCGGCAAGTTGTTATTTTTGGCATTGGCGCTTCGGGTATTCTGGCGGACTATACTGCACGGTTATTCAATCGCATTGGCTTACCCGCCACGGCGCTAAACCGTACTGGTATTGGCCTTGCCGAGCAACTGATCGCGCTTCAGCGTGGTGATGTATTGATCATGATGGCGCAAAAATCCGCACACCGGGAAGGACTGACAACGCTGCGTGAAGCAAGACGGCTGGGGATCCCTGTTATTTTGCTGACAAACGCTCTGGATTCGCGTTTTAGCAAAGACGCCAGTATCGTGATTCATGTTCCGCGCGGCGATGAAAAGGGGAAAACGCCGCTACATGGTACGGTATTGTTGTGCCTGGAAATGATTGTCTGGTCGGTGGCTTCCGCAGTGCCGCAGCGTGCGGTTAAAACCATTAAGCGAATTAACGATTTCCATCGGGGTTTGAAAACGGGAAGAAAGAATGGCTGACCGGGTGCAGCCATTTCAGATGCCTGATGATAATTATCCCGGTAAGACTGACATTTTGTCAGGGGGGGCTAGTTGATCGGACACAATTTATGTCGATCAGGAAATATACTGGCCAGTGAACCAGAGAGCATCTTCCAGTCGGTACTCATTATATCTGTTTGTGCGAGTGTAATGACTGCCCCTTGTTGCTTAATTAAATCGCTTTCTATTTTTGTATAATGAATAACGGTAAAATCCGTGGAGAACCATTTTTCCGTAGAAAACATTTTCGTCATCGCATTAATGTTTGCTTGTCCGTCATCGACAAACACAATCGCGTCATATTTGTTCTCCATTTTATCCAGCATAAAGTCGAGAATTACGCCTTTATCTTGTCCGGAAGAAAAAAATATCCCCTGGCTGTACAACCATGAGCGTTTAAGTTTTCCTTTTTCAAAGGGTGGCAAAGCATCCTCTTTTTTCCTGAGTGCGGAAGAAGAAAAATCAATGCCGTTTCGCTTTAGTTCACGTAATGTTGGAAAGAGTGTATCTGGCGCCCTGGATGTCAGAGCAAAGGCGGTATGTTTCTGTTGCCATTGTTTTAACATCGCCGGTAACTGTGACTCGGTAAGCTGCATAGGGCTAAGTTCATAAAGCATACTGATTGCATTTTCATACAGGCAAGGAACTTTTTGTGAGCTATCTGGTTTTAACGGTAGTTTGCCGGTTTGCCATTGATACCAGATATCACCGCCAATACGTGTGCCACTCGTTAATAACGTATTATCAATATCAAAAACTAATAATATCTTATTGGGAGGATAGAGAGTTTCCTTTTCTGTTATGATTTTATTGACTGTACTATATTCGCTAGTGACTATATTTTTTACCTGTGCACAAGATAAAGCAGGTAGGGCAGAGAGCATCATCCAGAGGGTGATTTTAAATTTATTATTCATTTTTTTATTCCAGATTAGAAAGTATAGGTCAGACCCCAGCGCCAACGGATTTGGCGATTGCTTGATGTTTTATCCACACCTTTATAATCCGCAACACTCATATAAGGTATCCATGATCCCATTTTATACCCCACTTTAAATGATGCAGTGTAGTTTGTATGACCATCATTCCAGGTTAAATAACCATTATTGTAATAGACCAGGTTTAACTGATATTGGAAGTTGGTGTTTTGTGGTCGATAATCGATCCACACATCGTAACGGCGGTTATTACGATCATCATTGCCATAACCTTTAGATTTATCGGTGGCTTTATCCATGTCATAACGAAAACGACCCGAAACCTTCCACTCTTTGCTGAAATCATAACCAGCAGAAAGACCATATTCGTAAGTTGACCAATATTGTGTGGTATCAAGCCAGAACATGGGTTCTAACCAGAACTTTTTGTCATCCAGCGGCTTAAAGCGGTAAACGACAGATAATCCTGTTCCGTTATTGCCAAATTGTGAGGGGTCCCACTTATCTTTATCACCTTCATCGGTGTTATAGCGTAATTCCCCCATCAGGCCGATACCGTTGCTAAAAAACGTACCAAATTCGACACGGTCCGCGTGAGTGCGAGTATCATCGAGATACTCATGGCGATAATCAATAAATCCATGCGGTTGTTCTGCATAGGTGAGCGTAGGCGAAAAGCCAGATAACGTTATTATTCCTACGAGTGATAATTTAAGATAAGAGTTCATAATATTCCCTTTCAGAATAAAATATATTTTTGGTGGCTGAATACACCATCTGATAATTCCAGGTGTCAGAATTTTTATATCTGTGGTTTGATTCTAAATTTTAAGTTTGTTTTCCTTATCGATGAATAAATAGAATTTTGTCTGTTGATGAGGCTGGAAATTGTTATCTGATACAAATATTAATGATGTATGCCCATCAATTTCAGGACCGAATGTTACCCCTTCAATACAATCCGCTGATGAAGTGTAATCGGCAAAATCGATCAACAATTTTTTACTGACGGGTTGTAACGTGGATTTATTGGGCCAGTCTTGTAGACTGTCAATATTCTTGATATCGCTCGCGGTATTTAAATCCACCATATAAACTCTGACGGAGTAATCCCAGTCATTGAACCCAGCACTGACGTTCCTGCCGGAACGTTCGATGACCAATAATTGGTGATCATTCAACGCCAGGATCTCGGATACGCCATTATCATTAATACCGAATTCACTCACTTGCGGAACAGGATCAGTAATATAGAGATATTCATGCAATTGCGTTGAAGGTTGACCGTCTGCATCCATAGAAAATTGCAGTAAGCGTGATGTGCCTGAATTTATTGGGCTTGCAATAGGTCCATCCTGCTTAAGACTACTTTCAACGGCGATAAAAAGTGATTTACCATCAGGTGTAAGCGTCAGGCCCTCCCAGGCATTGCCGCTGCGGATACCACTGGTACTCTCTTTGCCAGAGCTAATATTAAAGCGAGCAGGAAATAAAGACGTAAACTCCTTCTCCATTACGCCATCAAGAGTGCTCAGACGCAGTGGTGCACCTAATTCCGAACTCCAGATTAACGATTCACCATTGTGTGTCAGTGCCAGACCTTCGGCATCCACCATATTGATCATGAAAGGCTGCTGCTTTGCGTCAAGCAGTGGACGTTGGTTGAGAAAATTTACTTGCTCAATGCCCCTGGATGACACCTGCATTTTTAGCGTATAAAGGCTGGCATCTCCCTCCTTATTATTGTTTCTGCTATCGTTAATAGCGTAGAAAATATTCTTTTGGGGATCAAATGTAATGGCAGAAATCCCCGCAATGGTGACATTGTTCTTTTTTTCTCCCGTAGGGAAGTTAAACTCGCCGGCATAATGAAGAAAACTGTTTGCCTGCGCTGTTGCGCATAACAGCGGTAATGCCAGAAAAATAGCGGCATGTTTTATTTTCATGATGTTTACCTGTGTGTGTATATCTATTTTTAGTCGTGTTGTAAAAGAAAAAGATTAACCTCCGATGGCGTCGCCAGATGGCCTCTGGCACCTAACGCGGTAATATTTATTGCGGCTGTAGCAGAGGCAAATTTCAGAGCTTCAATTAAAGACATGTTTTTTATTAAGCTATAAATAAAGGCACCATTAAAAGTATCTCCAGCGCCTGTGGTATCAAGAACGGGGATTGTATAACTACCGATTTGCACTTGCTCATTGCCTTTGACCGCAATCACTCCCCGAGCATCCAGCGTTACCACGATAGCATCAAGTTGATAATCTTCTTGTATATCATGCAGAAGAGCGCAATCTGGCTCTGCTGCATATCCACGAATAAAGCCGTCATAATTAAAAATCGCAATATCTGCAAGCTGTAAAATACTGGCAAGGCGCTCAGGTGTTGCAACGATATGGGGTTCAATATCAACGACGACTTTTGTCGTCTGGCTATGGGCATATTGGGCCAGCATACGAAATTTCTCTATATTGGCTGGCATCGAATAAAAATAATGACTTTGAGCAATAGCCTGTAGGGCTTTTTCTTCATCCCATTCATGATCGCTGCCAGGTGAGTAAACCAACGTTTTTTCACCTGATTCGTCAATAAAAATAATCGCGGTATTGGCAATTAAATCCGGGATTACCTGAATGAAATCACAATTCACATGATGTTTTTTAAATCCGTCAAGAATGATCGAGGCCGAATGATCATTGCCTATACATGAGACCGAAACAACATCGAGACCCAATTGTCCCATCGCACAGGCACTGTTGGCGACGGTGCCGCCAGCTTGTTCGCCCAGGCGTGCCCCGATCACTTTACCGCCACGTGTGGGGAGTGACGGGATAGATAAAAACATATCTATATTTCCACTACCTAAAGCGGCGACATCAAATTTCTTCATAGCCTTATTTCTCCATATGGCTAACGCGTTTTCCGCCTGCGTTGACATAATCAGAACTTAAATGCCAACACATTTCATATAACCACTGCATGACCAGAAATAAATTGGTGGACTCACTGGCGTCAGGTATAAAACTGATTAATTCTGCTGTTGCTCCCTGTTCAATGATTGCTTTTTGGGTTGCAAGGTAAAATGGGTACTCGCAGGATGTGGCTGGTATTAAAAAATAATGCTGACTGGCATCAACTTGATATAAGCGTAATGAATGATAGAATTCTTCCACAGGAAGGGCTGTCGCACGAATCTGTGGGCCACAGGAAAGTAAATTACTGCCCGATAATGCCAGTCCCCAACTTAAGCCGCTACCCAGAAACGTCATCTCTTTTTGCTGATAAAGACGGCGCTTCTTTTGCTGCCAGTGCCGATTAATCTGTCTAAATTTCCCTTCCAAATCTTCTTCAATTTGCAGTGGTGTTATGTCTGGACATAATTTTTGCACTAAGCGCAGGAGGGCATAAAGTGTGACACTACTACTTTGTGTTGGAATACCCTGCTTATTCGCCCATGTGTAGAGCACATTTTCTGTTATTGCGCAAAATGGCGTTCCTGGGCAATTCGTCACACCCAGTACTTGCGCGTTTGAGTATACAGCGTGGTGGAAGGCGTCAACGGCCAATGAGGGTCTGCCACTCGCGCTGAGAATAATGATCAGCGTTTCTTCCTGATAACGGGTTAAATCAGTCTGAAGAAAATCCCACGTTTGCAATGCGGAACAAGACAGATGTGTATATTTTCCCAGCCATGCGGCGACACACAGTGCTACCGTCCAGGAGTCGCCCGATCCCACTATATAGACGCGTTTGACAGCATACTCATCGAGCTGAATAGTAGAAAAACATTCACCCCAGATAATTGCCAAATGACGTAACGCTGCCGCCGTTGTGTCTATTTCCTCACGAGTTTTCGCTAATGGCATAATAGGAGTACGGGCTGACATGTTCATTATTTCTCCTGTGCCTGTAATGCAAGCAATGTCAGGCCAGACGCGGTCGCTTCAAGGTCGAAATCTTTATTATTTACGGCACGGAAAAAGGCATATTTGTCTTTAGGGAGAGCATCAAAACCGCGCCATGCTCCTGCAATTGCGCCTGCCATCGTGGCGATGCTATCGGTGTCGTTGCCGATATTGGCGCAAGCATAAATGGTTTCCCAGGGTTCTCCTTTGCAATACAGCAGAAGGCCGATTGCCGCAGGAATTGACTCGTGAGCTGCGACAGAGTTACCTACCAGACCTTCCATTTCTCGCAGGCAAGACTCCAGATCATTAGCACGTCTGGCGATGTCCGCTGCAAGCTGGATTCGCATGGCAATAGACGGTCCTGCCACACACCGAGCATGTTGTTTTGCCAGATGTTCGCCGTAATTAGCTCCCCAGATTGCGGCGTCCAGTAATGATGTAAGAGAGGCTTGCGGCAACATGGCTTGGGAGGCTGCCGCTGCGATAGCGCATGCGCTGGCAATCGCAATATTAGTGTCATGCGAAGGTAGACAGGTTAATAATGCCAGATTGCATGCTT
Source organism: Escherichia sp. TW14182 (assembly GCF_000208525.1). Taxonomy (NCBI): domain Bacteria; kingdom Pseudomonadati; phylum Pseudomonadota; class Gammaproteobacteria; order Enterobacterales; family Enterobacteriaceae; genus Escherichia; species Escherichia sp. TW14182. Next base: position 2,961 of record NZ_AEJZ01000132.1, on the reverse strand, counting down.
TTTCTTTATTGCCTGGCCAGATTAATCCTGCTGGGGCGACACGCATCCCGGCACCATTCGTTGTACCGATATTGGGAGCCTGGCGAGAAGATGTTCCAATGCGCCCAATGGTGTTTGTTGGCCTACCTTCTTTGAGTGCTTTGACGATTTGTTCTGTCGTGGGGCCTTTGTAATTTGCGTAGGGCTGCATATCAGCCCAACGCAGGAGGCAAGCCAACCAATCCTTATTGGTGAAGTTATCAAAACCAGCCTGGATTAATCCCTCTGAAAATACATACATTTGACTGGAATCATCGGTAATCAGTCCAGCAACACCTTTCAATGAGCCAGCGAAAGTATCGGCGGGAGGAGATACAAAATCGTTTAAAAAACCACCCCATTGCTCTTTTATCTCATCAATGCTGTAGAGTTCAGTCGCCGCGCCTAAAGCATCGCCCATTCCTGCGCAGGCTAACGAACCTAAAATTTTGTTATAAATAACGTTTTTTTCAATTTTGTTCACAATATTCTCTCTATTACACACTAAAACTATCTTTTGTAATTCGTGCCTTGTAGGAGTAGCGGCTTGCGGGATAAACCATCTCAACGTACTCCATCGGTTTGCGTTCTACGGATAGCGTGACGCGGGTACAACTCAATACGACATCTTCGGCCGTCAGCTCCAGCAATGTCCGTTCCAGGGGGGAAGGAAGCCGGGCGGAGATAATTTCAGTTGCCTCTAAAGGTTTAATGGCGAGTTTTTCTTCCAGTAAAATATAGAGCGAACCTGTCGCCAGCAGCTCATCCTGGGTTATTTCTTGTCCGTCATTTAATGCAAGCCATGATGTTTGAATACCCAGTGGTGTACTTCCCATATAACGAATGCGTTTAATGTAAAATACGGTATGAACATGAATATCCAGTTCGAGATTTTTTCTGATGACATCACTGACGGGAATCAACCCCATCTCAAGAATATTCTGTGCAGGTATACCGCCACGAGCTTTAATATCATCAGTAAAGCTGTGTAATAAATGATTTTCCCTACTGCGAGCAGGTAATACAAATGTCCCTTGCCCGTGGACACTATGCAGATAGCCGCGTTGTTTCAGGCTTTCTATTGCCTTGCGAATCGTTGTTCTGCTGCTTAAATAATATTCTGAAAGTTCTCTTTCTGTTGGTATAGCTTTGCCTTCTTTCCATTCACCGTTATCAATCTTTTTCTTTATTTCATCAAAGATTTCACGATGTTTTAACTGACCTTTACTGGCTTTATAAATTCTTATCATGACAAAGCCTCATTTCATGTGGTTGATACCAACTCTACATTCTTTAGCTTTTATTACGCATGATGCTTGTTCACTATCTGTGACATAAAACAGAAAAAACCACATTTATAATTAAAAATCATGATGTTAAATGAGATTGGTTTTTGTGTGATGTTGTTCAATAATGATTTAATGGTTTGTTGTGGTATCTACCAATGCATTTATCCTCACTCACAGAAATCATGTGCTGAAATTTTTAACACATTTGTTTTTAATATGAATTTAAATAATTAATGAGTGCTGTGTATGAAACTTACGATAAATGAAAAGATAGGTTTTGGCGCGGGTGATATGGCTATCGCAATAGTAATGATGTCTTTGGCTATGATCATTACTTATTTTTACACGGATATATTTGGTCTGAAACCGGTAGATTTAGGTATTCTGTTATTTTCTGTGCGTATTCTTGATGCGGTTATCGATCCTGTTGTAGGGACGCTGACAGACAGAACAATAACGCGTTGGGGAAAATATCGGCCATGGTTGCTTTTTATGTCGATACCCTTTGGAATCAGCATTTGGTTGATGTTCATTACGCCTGATGTTGGTTATTCGATGAAACTTTTGTGGGCCTGGGCGACCTATATTTTACTCACCTTGACATATACATTCATCGCAATTCCTTATGTTTCGTTAATTAGCGTGATCACGGATGATCCACAAGAGCGATTGAGTGCCAACGGTTTTCGTTTTGTCATGACAAAAATCGCGATGTTTGCAGTAACTATTATTGTTCCTTTATCTGCAATGTATCTTGGTAAGAATAATGTACAACTGGGTTATCAAATTGCAATGGGAGCAATGGGAATTCTGGCAACGTGTTTATGTCTTTATTGTTTTTTTAGTGTAAAAGAACGTATCCACCATCCAAGACCTGCTCTTGGGATGAGCGCGCAGTTTCGGTTATTAGTCAAAAATGATCAGTGGCTAATTCTTGGTGTTGCCATCGCGGTCATTATGTTCGGTGGGATTATTCGTAACTCTGTAGCTGCATATTATGCAAAATATTATCTGAATGGTGGGGATGCTTTAATTTCACCCTTTTTAACCTCAGGCGTGATTGCTTCTGTTATGGCGATGGTAACTTGCACGTGGCTTACTCGTTTCTATGACAAAATAAAAATGTTTCGTTATACCCAATTACTGGCGTTCGTGGTGGGTGGCGCGATGTATTTTGTGCAACCAGATTCTATAGTGTTAGCCTTTACATTTTATATTGTGGTGACCTTCCTGACGGATATCCAGCTTCCCGTCTATTGGGCATCTATTGCTGAATCGGTGGATTACGGCGAAATGAAAACGGGGCAACGTGTTTCCGGGCTGGCATTTGGCGGGATTCTCTTTTTTCAAAAATTCGGTATGGGGTTGGCGGGAGGCTTTATAGGTATTGCTTTATCCTGTATGGGCTACCAACCAGGCATTGAGCAAACACCGAAGGCGCTGTGGGGGATCTGCTTATTAATGACGATAGTTCCAGCGGTGCTCAACCTGATAGCTGGACTTATCATGCGCTTTTATCTGATTAATAATGAATATTACGAACAGATTAAAGCGCGTTTAGAGACGGCGGAAGTATGAAACTAAAAGTCGGTAGCAATACTGACCTTAACTTGTTGACAAAGCGCGCGTTGTTCATGCCGGATGCGGCGTGAAC
>NZ_AEJZ01000133.1:0-24771 GCF_000208525.1 Escherichia sp. TW14182 | reverse complement strand
GGATAAGACGCGGCAAGCGTCGCATCCGGCATTTATTGTGCTGCTGCGTACAGGCCGACAATCTGTTCCAGGCTGGCGGTACGCGGATTACTGCGCAGACAAATATCTTCCAGCGCGGCCTGCGCCCATGCGCCGTAATGCGCAGATGTCGCACCAACATCGCCCAGTCGTTTACCAATCCCAACTTCCGCAATCAGCTCACTAACCGCGTTAATAGCATCACGCTCGTCGGATTTTTTAGTTCGCAGCGCCCTGCCTACCTGGCTAAAACGTTCGCGGCATACCATCCGGTTAAACTCCATCACCGTTGGCAGCAGCATGGCATTCACCAGACCGTGCGGAATATGCAGCGCCGCGCCCGGCTGATGCGCCATCGCGTGGCATAACCCAAGCCCCGCACTGGAAAACGCCATTCCCGCCATGCATGATGCGAGCAACATACTTTCGCGCGCGGCAAGGTCGTGCCCGTAGCCCACCGCTTTCGGCAGCGATTTACCAATCATCGCAATGGCGCCAATCGCCAGACTGTCGGTAAACGGTGTGGCGTTCAGTGCGCTATACGCTTCAATGGCATGGGTTAACGCATCGATGCCGGTCATCGCCGTGACATGCGACGGCACGCCTTCGGTCAGCGCGGCATCGAGAATCGCCACATCCGGCATCAGCGAGGCATGTGCTAACACCTGCTTGCGCCCGCTCACAGCGTCGATAATCACCGTTACGTTAGTGGTTTCAGAGCCGGTTCCGGCGGTAGTTGGAACGGCAATCAGTGGCAGGCGCGGTTGCAGAACGCGGGTTTCTGACATTTCTGCCAGCGTGCTATCGGGGTTCGTCACCAGCAACGCCACGGCTTTCGCCGCATCCAGCACCGATCCACCGCCAAACGCAATCACCCCATCGCAACCCGATTCACGCAGTTGCGCCACAGCCGCACACACGTCGGTAATGCACGGTTCGCCCACCGGACATGGCCATAGCGTCATGGCGATACCTTTTACCGCCAGGCTACGCATAAGCCCGGCGGTCATCTCCGCCTGATGCAAAAAGCTGTCTGCCATCACGAACAGATGTTTCAACCCGCGCGTTTGCGCCTGCTGTCCGCAACTGCTCACCGCACCAGAGCCGCAAAGCGTCACCGGTGGAACGCTAAATGTTTTTACCCGTTGCAGATTCAGGGCATCGAATGCCTGAAAGAGCGCGGTCTGCAATTCATTTTGCATAGATCCCCTCCGCTTTCTCTCGCCCGCTACTGGCAATCGCCAGCGGGGTCATAAACAGACTGTGCTGCGGTAAATGCACCTGTAATGTCGGGAATTGTTTGCGAAACAGCTCCGCCACGCCCGGTTGCATACAGGAGCCGCCTGCCAGCCATAAATCAGTAATGCCCTGCCCTGCGATATGCCGTGCGACAATGTCCGCCATTTTTTCGTACACCGGTTTCACCACTGGCCAAATCTCTTCACCGTGACCGCGCTTGTACTGCTCAGCCTCTTCCAGCGGAATACGACGATTTCCGGCGAGCGTCAGAGAAATGTGATGTCCGCCGGTGGCTTCATCCGCCGAGTAGGTCACTTTGCCCTGTTTCACGATGGCAATACCGGTGGTGCCGCCGCCAATATCCACTACGCCTGCGTTATCCAGTTGCAGTAGATCCGCGACTGCGGTTGGTTCATCCAGAACATGGCTGACTTCCAGTCCGGCAGATTCCAGTACGTTGATGGAAATACGCGCATCCGTACCTGGGGGAAATGACGTCGCCGCATGGCTAAAACGGCGACCGAATTGCTGCTCAAGGGTGTCGAGATGGCGACGAACAATGGTGACTGCGCCGAAGAAATCCCAGACGATGCCGTCGCGGACCACATCGGCCCAGTCGAGGCATACCGCCACCGGCTGACCTTCGCGGTCGACAACCATCGACACCACATCGCAGGTGCCCAGATCCACCCCCAGCCACAGCGGAGACTCCGTCGCGCCAGGCGTCTGGTTACACAGCGTTGCCGCCGTTTGCAGACGCGGGGTGAGCCATTGTTCGTCGTGCGCCATCGGTTACTCCTTAAACAATGCGAAACGCATCGACTAATACACAGCGACGCAGACGGACAAACGTCCGTGCGCTGGTTACCCCTTCACCGGTTGGCGTGGTGATAGTCATGGTGGTCCAGCCTTCCCCGCCCAGACCCAGCCCGGCAATGCACGGTCCGTTCTTAACGAAAATGCTGGTATCAATGGCGTTCGCCATCTGGTTCATGTTTTCGATATTGCGCGAGTGCATTGCCGCCGTATGGTGGCAACCGCCTTCCAGTTTCACCGCCAGCGCAATGGCATCCGCCACATTGGCGACGCGCACCACCGGCAGTACCGGCATCATCAGTTCGGTCACGGCAAACGGATGTTCTGCGGTGGTTTCCACAAACAGCAATCGTGTTTCTTGCGGCACGTTCAGGCCGATTGCCGCCGCGATTTTCTCCGCATCGCGACCTACCCAGTCGCGGCTGACTGTGCCCTTTCCGCGTTCGTCGATATTTTTCAGCAACACTGGTTGTAGCTGCTGCGTCTGCTCTGCGGTCAGTTTCACCGCGTTCTGGCCTTGCATCAGACGCATCAGTTCATCGGCTACGCTATCGACGACAATCAGTACCTTTTCATCGGCACAAATAATGTTGTTATCGAAAGAAGCGCCTTTGACAATGGACTGAGCGGCACGGGCAAGGTCGGCGGTTTCATCCACCACTACCGGCGGGTTGCCTGCACCTGCGGCTATCAGACGTTTATTGGTGTGTTTACGCGCCGCTTCCACCACTGCTTCGCCGCCGGTCACCACCAAAAGGCCGATGCCCGGAAACTTGAACAAGCGTTGCGCGGTTTCGATATCCGGATTTGCCACGGTCACCAGTAAGTTTTCCGGCCCGCCTGCGGCAACAATCGCCTGGTTGAGCAGCGTAATCGCCCGCTGGGAGACTTTTTTCGCCGCCGGATGCGGGGCAAAAATGACGCTGTTGCCCGCTGCAATCAGGCTGATGGCGTTGTTAATCACGGTTGCCGCCGGATTGGTTGAAGGCGTTACCGAAGCCACCACGCCCCAGGGCGCGTTTTCAATTAGGGTCAGGCCGTTGTCGCCGGTCAGCACCTGCGCAGAGAGACACTCAACGCCCGGCGTACCGCGCGCCTGAGCGACGTTTTTGGCAAATTTATCTTCGACGCGCCCCATGCCGGTTTCACTGACGGCAAGTTCCGCTAAATCTCTGGCGTGTTTTTCGCCTGCTTCACGAATGGCAGCAATAGCTAACTGGCGCATTGCCACGCTTTTTAACCCTTGCTGAGCAATTTTGGCTGCCGCAACGGCGTCATCCAGGGAAGCGAAAACGCCCATCTCATGAACGACGGCGGGCGGCATGTCACTGCTTTGCATTTTCAGCAGTACCGCTTTCACCACCTGTTCAATATCCTGTTGATTCATGATGTTCTGCCTTATTTGTGGAAAATTACCTGACCGCCAGAGACCACCTCATCGACGATGCCAATCACGCACAGATCGACCGGTGACGTTTCGCTTTTATGCGCCTGGCGGGCGGAACTGCCACTCACCAGCAACACCCACTCCCCGGTTCCTGCGCCAATGTTGTCGATGGCAACGGCACACTGCCCGTCAGGGTTTCCCTGTGAATCAATCATTTCCACCATCAGCAATTTGTCATGCGCCAGTCCGTGATGGCGTACGGTACAAACAATTTGTCCAGTGACGACTGCCAGTTTCATACCCGCCTCCGTGGCGTATTTCAGGTAAAAGCTCCCCCTACCCTCCGCAGAAGGTAAATAGAAAAAGGAGAGAGCGTGACGCCCGAATCGACGTCACACAGGGTGATTACAGGTTACTGCTGTCGCCTTTCAAGCCGATCGGGAACACTTCTTCCAGGTCGCCGTGCGGACGCGGAATAACGTGGACAGATACTAGCTCGCCAATACGCTGTGCCGCTGCGGCACCGGCATCGGTCGCCGCTTTACAGGCAGCAACATCACCGCGAACCATCGCAGTACACAGGCCGCCGCCAATCTGCTTAACACCAACCAGTTTGACGCGCGCAGCTTTTACCATCGCGTCAGAAGCCTCAATCAGTGCAACCAGGCCCCGGGTTTCGATCATTCCTAATGCTTCCATTGTGTTTTCCTCTTTATAGGGGTCCAGAACGGGACCGTTCATTCAACCAGTGTTTGTAAACTGCTTTCGCGGTTCACTTCTGTCTGACGCGGTACGGCTGCCACCAGCGCCAGTTCGATAATTTCCTGCACGCTACAGCCACGAGAGAGATCGTGCATCGGCGCGGCAAGCCCTTGTATCAACGGTCCGACGGCACGATATCCGCCAAGTCGTTGTGCGATTTTGTAGCCAATATTGCCCGCTTCCAGCGACGGAAAAACCATCACATTGGCCTTACCTTGTAGCGGGCTGGCAGGCGCTTTTTGCGCCGCGACATCCGGCACGAAGGCGGCGTCAAACTGTAATTCTCCATCCACCACAAGCTGTGGCGCGCGTTCACGGACGATTTCGGTCGCCTGCTGAACGTTAGCAACGCAGGGGTGACGGGCGCTGCCGTTGCTGGAAAACGACAGCATCGCTACGCGCGGCTCTTCTCCGGTGATGGCGCGCCAGGTGTCGGCGCTGGCAAGCGCGATATCCGCCAGTTGCGCCGCCGTCGGCTGTGGCACCACGCTGCAATCGGCAAAGCCCAACGCGGAGCCGCTGTACTGCGGCAGCATCAGGAAAATGGAGGAGAGCGTTTTACAGCCCGGCTGCAAACCAATAATGCGTAATCCGGCGCGTAACACATTCGCCGTGGAAGAGAGGTTGCCCGCAATGCAAACATTCGCTTTACCGGCGCTGACCATTGCGGCGGCAAACATCAGCGGATCGGTGAGTTTATCCAGCACGTCCGGCGGCGTTTTATCGCCTGCGCGAGCAAGCCAGCGGTGGGCAAATTCTTCCCGCATCGCAAGATTGCTGTGTGGATCTATCACCTGTAGCCCGTCCATCGCCACACCATGACTGAGCGCAAACTGGCGAAGTTCAAACGGATTGGCGACCAGAATGGGCGTTGCCAGAGCTTGTTGATGTAAATATTGCGCGGCTTTCAGCACACGTTGATCTAACGCATCCGGAAAAATCACTCTGGCGGGCGCTCGCAACGCCAGTTCACGACAACGTTCAATTATCATGGCGTCTCTCCCAGTCGTTGTTGGATCTGCTTCACCGTTAGCGGCTGCTTCGTCACGCTCAGGATCATCATCACGTAAACTGTGCTGGAAAGGCGGTTCAGCGCCTGCAAGATGTCCGGGCGTAATACTTCAAAACTGCGGGTGATAAACACCTGCGCCGCTACGGTTTCGGTTTCACGCACTTTGGTGCGTAGCAGATTGAGCAACGCGGCATCGCGCCCGTGGCTGGCTTCCGGCACCAGATGATCGTGATCGAGATAACGCAGAGGCTGATGGGAAAGCCGATGCAGGTCTTCGTCTGAAAGCCCGACAATCGCCTGGCAGCCCAGCGGTTCTCCCAGCGCATCGGCACGCATAATGTTGCCAAGACGCGAGCGGATGTCCGCCAGCCACGGCTGCCACGGTTCCGCCAGTTCAATTTGCAGCCACACTGTCAGCGCAATGGTGCTGTCGAGAACAGCGCGAAAACCCAGGCGCGGATCGCTTTTAGCGACCATTTTTTCCGCCGACAAATGAGTCAGCGTGTCTGGCTTTTTCGCCACCGGCTGGTGGCAGAGTTCGCAGCACGCCTGCGGATATTCATCGCTACTGGTCAGCCCGTGAACGCGCTGCGGCTGCTGCTGTTCATCGTCAACAAACAGGCTGCCCTGCTCGTCAATAAACTTGATGCGCAGATGGCGGCTTTCCAGTAACTCCCGGGCAGAGGGCGTCAGGCGACTGTGCGCAGGGAGATGGATCTCTGCGCCTTCGCTAAGCGTATGGTTCGCTCTTAGCCATGCTTCGGTGATGAAATCTTTCATAGGGATTGCCAGTTAGCCGGCCAGGCGACATACAGAAACTTCACGCTGGATGTCGTACCAAATTCGATGCTGGAACCCTTCGGGATAAACATCACATCGCCTGCTTTGGCGATCATGGTTTCGCCTTCATGGCGAACGTGCAGTTCACCTTCCAGTACCATGTCGATTTCGTCGTAGTTCAGCTTCCACGGGAAGAAGGCGTTATCCCACTGCATAAAACCCGCAGCCATGCTGCTGCCGTCATCTCCGGTAACCAGGTCGGTCAACCCGACGCATTGAGGCTCCGCGCCGTCGAAACGACCAAACTTCACGCTGCCGCCATCGATAACTTTGATGCCGCCTTTGCCGGTCACCGATTTAAAACTCGACTGCATTGCGCCCTGCTCCAGCGACTGCTTTTCCTTCATCACTTTTTCCATCAGTTGCGCGACCAGGCTTTCGGTAAACTGGCCTTCCGGCAGTTGGGCGATGATGGTTTCGCGAATGCGCTGACTTTCGGTTTTATCGGCAGGCGCGCTGGCAGGAACGGACGCCGTTACCGGTGTCGATTCATCGCATTCGGTGATGGTAAACCCCAGCAGATCCGCCACTTCTCGCGCTTCCGGGGTGATAATGCTGGCGCGCAGAACCACGGACATTGCCTGTTCGCCGCGCGCATGGGCTTCACGAATATCATTCGCTGTGATGAGTTTTTTCACCTGCTTCCTCCTGTTCGGTGAGAGATGCCAGATAATCCACCAGTTGCTGCACGCTTTGCGGGTCGTGGCTGTTTAGCTCGAAAATCGGCTCTTCAAAGCCAGTCTCGCGCAATAACTGTCGCGTTGCGGCGACGTCAGCATCCGGCATGTCCGTTTTACTGATGACGGCGATTTGCCGTTTAGTGACGCCAATATCCAGCAACCCGGCAGGTAATCGGCTTTCCGGGTCATTCGCGCCGTGGACATATATCAGCATGTCCACATCCTGTAGCGTGGTAATTAAGGCGTGATACCAGCGGGGATGGCTAAAATATTCACCTGGCGTATCAATATCACCCTTATTATTAAATTCCACAGCCTGCGTTTTTCGCGCGAGGGTATAATTCCCTTGCAACGCATTAAATAACGTTGTCTTTCCTGCTCCGACAGCACCCACAAACGCAATTCGTTTCATGAATGCCTCGCATTAACTTTTGGTCATTTCACAAAGCGTATAATTTAATAAGCGCCCTAAACCGCTGACGGTTTGTGATAACGCTTCTTCTACCGCGCCCACCGAGCCATAAATCACCAGCGCGCCGCTAAAACGGTCAAGAAAACCGATATGCACATCGGCGGCTTTGAGTGCTAAATCGCCGGCGATCATCGCTGTTTCACCGGGAGTTAGCGTCATAATGCCGATTGCGCCGGCATCGGGAACACCGATTTTCTTCGCCAGTTCCTCACCGGGATGCGCAATTAAATGCGCCAGCGTGACCTGTTTACCGGGCACAAATTCCTGAATGATGCGTTCTTTATCCATGAGTCGCCGCCTGTGAAAAATCTGGCGCTATCGTGACAATTTTTCGTCAGAGTAAATAACAAAATTCGGCAAGGGAGTTTAAAAGGTGAGGTAGATCACTAAGAATGGAGAGATATTTTATCTAATGCATAAATTTTCATGTACAGCACATGAATATAATTAAATTGATATTGATTTATTTTTATATGGCGCGCTTTATTATTCGAAAAACAAGTAATAATCCCTTCTGATATATTGCGATAAACCGCTTACCCTGAATATTCAGGGTAAGCGTAAGAGTTAAGAAAGAATTACAGCGGCTGGGTTTGCGCTTCAACCACGGCCAGCGCCACCATGTTGACGATACGACGTACCGATGCGATTGGCGTTAATACATGAACCGGTTTCGCCACGCCCATCAGCACCGGACCAACCGTTACACCTTCCGAGCTGGAAACGCGTAGTAAGTTGTAACTAATGCGGGCGGCTTCCATATTCGGCATCACCAGAATATTAGCGGAACCTTTCAGAGAGCTGTCCGGCATACGATCGTTGCGAATCGCTTCCACCAGCGCCGCATCACCGTGCATTTCGCCATCAATCATCAGTTCTGGCGCACGTTCCCTGACCAGTTCCAGGGCTTTACGCATTTTGCTGGACGACGGGCAATTTGAAGAACCAAAGTTGGAGTGCGAGAGTAAGGCAACACGCGGCTCAATACCGAAACGACGGACAGTTTCTGCCGCCATCAGCGTGATCTCCGCCAGCCCTTCTGCGTCTGGATCATCGTTGACGTAGGTGTCAGCAATGAAGGTGTTACCACTCGGCAGCAGCAGCGCGTTCATTGCGCCTGCGGTGTGAACGCCATCGCGATAACCAAACACATTTTTCACCACACTAAAGTGTTCGTGATAATCCCCCACCGTACCGCAGATCATTGCATCGGCTTCGCCACGCTGAACCATAATCGCGCCGATCACTGTCGGATTGCCGATCAATGCACGCTGTGCCTGTTCCTGGGTGACCCCGCGACGTTTCATGATCTGGAAGTATTCGCTCCAGTACTCTTTAAAGCGCGGATCGGATTCGTTATTGACGATCTCAAAATCAACGCCCGCTTTGATCTGCAAGCCCAGTTTCTGAATACGCATTTCGATCACGTTCGGACGACCAATAAGAATCGGTTTCGCCAGTCCCAGCGTTACCAGTTCCTGAGTCGCGTGCAAAACGCGCGCCTCTTCACCTTCCGGCAGCACCACGCGCTTCGGCGCTTTGCGAGCCTGAGAGAAGATCGGCTTCATAAACAGGTTGGTTTTGTAAACGAACTCGGTCAGTTTGTCGATGTAGACGTCGAAATCAGCAATCGGACGCGTCGCCACGCCGGACTCCATTGCCGCTTTTGCCACCGCTGGCGCGATCTTGACGATCAGACGCGGATCGAACGGTTTAGGAATGATGTATTCCGGGCCAAAGCTCAGATCCTGATCGCCATAGGCAGAAGCAACCACTTCGCTCTGTTCCGCATGAGCCAGTTCAGCAATCGCACGTACCGCCGCCAGTTTCATCTCTTCATTAATAGCGGTTGCACCAACGTCCAGCGCGCCACGGAAAATGAACGGGAAGCAAAGCACGTTGTTGACCTGGTTTGGATAGTCAGAACGACCAGTACAGATGATGGCATCCGGACGCACTTCTTTCGCCAGCGGCGGCAGAATTTCCGGTTCCGGATTCGCCAGCGCCAGGATCATCGGCGCGCGAGCCATTTTCTTCACCATTTCCTGGGTCAGCACTTTCGGGCCGGAGCAGCCAAGGAAAATATCCGCGCCTTCAATTACATCGTCGAGAGTACGTTTACCGTCATCCACCACCGCATAAGCGGCTTTGGTTTCCGCCATGTTCGGCTCTCGACCCTGATAGATAACGCCTTTCGAGTCACAAACCACGATGTTATGTTTTTGCAGCCCCAGTGCCACCAGCAGGTTCATACAGGCGATGGCGGCTGCCCCCGCGCCGGAAACCACCATCCGCACGTCGGAGATGTTTTTCTCTACCACGCGCAAGCCGTTAAGGATAGCGGCGGTGCTGATGATTGCCGTTCCGTGCTGGTCGTCGTGGAATACCGGAATGTTCATCCGCTGGCGCAGTTTCTGCTCAATATAGAAGCACTCTGGCGCTTTAATGTCTTCGAGGTTGATGCCGCCAAAGGTCGGTTCCAGCGCAGCGACCACTTCGATAAATTTGTCCGGATCGAGTTCATCAACTTCAATGTCAAACACATCAATCCCGGCGAATTTCTTAAACAGAACGCCCTTGCCTTCCATCACTGGTTTGCCTGCCAGCGCGCCAATGTTGCCTAACCCCAGTACCGCCGTACCGTTGGAGATCACCGCCACCAGGTTACCGCGCGCAGTATATTTGTAGGCTTTTAACGGATCTTTCTCGATTTCAAGACAAGGCGCGGCGACGCCAGGTGAGTAGGCCAGCGCCAGATCGCGCTGCGTGGCCAGAGGTTTAGTGGGAGAAACCTGGATTTTCCCTGGAACTGGAAATTCATGGAAATCAAGTGCACTTTGTTTTAACTGGTCATCCATTTGGTTGTTCCTTTCACGTAACGTTCACAAAAATGCGTGGGCAACTGCCTCAGCCCACAACATGGCGCACATTATTACCTTGCCGGAGCTTTCAGACTTTGAGCAAGTCCAAACTCTCCTCATAAAAATAATATTTTGGCAATAATCCTATAACACTGATGTTACCTGCTTAATCCGGCAATACCATGCCTGTCTGCTATGCTTTTTTGATGCGATTAGCAAAATTTCTCAGAAGTGTGAATTAACGCACTCACCTAACACTTTACTTTTCAAGGAGTATTTCCTATGAACGAGTTAGACGGCATTAAACAATTCACCACTGTCGTGGCAGACAGCGGCGATATTGAGTCCATTCGCCATTATCATCCTCAGGATGCCACCACCAATCCTTCGCTATTACTCAAGGCTGCCGGATTATCACAATATGAGCATTTAATAGACGATGCTATCGCCTGGGGTAAAAAAAATGGTCAAACGCAGGAACAACAAGTGGTAGCTGCCTGCGATAAGCTGGCGGTCAATTTCGGTACAGAAATTCTCAAAATCGTACCCGGTCGTGTATCGACAGAAGTTGACGCACGCCTCTCTTTTGATAAAGAAAAGAGTATTGAGAAAGCGCGTCATCTGGTGGATTTGTACCAGCAGCAGGGCGTTGAGAAATCACGCATTCTGATCAAGCTAGCTTCAACCTGGGAAGGGATCCGCGCGGCAGAAGAGCTGGAAAAAGAAGGCATTAATTGCAATCTGACGCTGCTGTTTTCCTTTGCTCAGGCACGCGCCTGTGCAGAAGCGGGCGTTTTTCTGATTTCGCCATTTGTCGGGCGTATTTATGACTGGTATCAGGCGCGCAAGCCGCTGGATCCGTATGTGGTGGAAGAAGATCCGGGCGTTAAGTCGGTGCGTAATATCTACGACTATTTCAAGCAGCACCGCTATGAAACCATTGTGATGGGCGCAAGTTTCCGCCGTACCGAGCAAATCCTCGCTTTAACCGGTTGCGATCGTCTGACTATCGCGCCGAACTTGCTGAAAGAGTTGCAGGAAAAAGTCTCGCCAGTCGTCCGCAAATTGATCCCGCCTTCTCAGACGTTCCCACGCCCTGCCCCCATGAGCGAAGCGGAGTTCCGTTGGGAGCACAATCAGGATGCGATGGCGGTAGAAAAACTGTCTGAAGGCATCCGCCTGTTCGCCGTCGATCAACGCAAACTGGAAGATCTTCTTGCCGCCAAACTATAAACCAGCCACGGAGTGTTATATGTCCCGAAAAGACCTTGCCAATGCGATTCGCGCGCTCAGTATGGATGCGGTGCAAAAAGCCAATTCTGGTCATCCCGGCGCGCCGATGGGCATGGCCGATATTGCCGAAGTGCTGTGGAACGATTTTCTTAAACATAACCCCACCGATCCAACCTGGTATGATCGCGACCGCTTTATTCTCTCCAACGGTCATGCCTCGATGCTGCTCTACAGTTTGCTGCATCTGACCGGTTACGACCTGCCGCTGGAAGAGCTGAAGAACTTCCGTCAGTTGCATTCGAAAACCCCAGGACACCCTGAGCTTGGCTATACGCCAGGCGTTGAAACCACCACAGGGCCGCTGGGGCAAGGGCTGGCGAACGCGGTTGGACTGGCGATAGCAGAACGTACGCTGGCGGCGCAGTTTAACCAGCCGGATCATGAAATTGTCGATCACTTCACTTATGTGTTTATGGGCGACGGCTGCCTGATGGAAGGTATTTCTCACGAAGTCTGTTCGCTGGCGGGCACGCTGGGGCTAGGCAAGCTGATTGGTTTTTACGATCACAACGGTATTTCCATCGACGGTGAAACCGAAGGCTGGTTTACCGACGATACGGCAAAACGTTTTGAAGCCTATCACTGGCATGTTGTCCATGAAATCGACGGTCACGATCCGCAGGCGGTGAAAGAAGCGATTCTCGAAGCGCAAAGCGTGAAAGATAAGCCGTCGTTGATTATCTGCCGCACGGTGATTGGCTTCGGTTCGCCTAATAAAGCGGGTAAGGAAGAGGCGCACGGCGCACCACTGGGGGAAGAAGAAGTGGCGCTGGCACGGCAAAAACTGGGCTGGCACCATCCGCCATTTGAGATCCCTAAAGAGATTTATCACGCCTGGGATGCCCGCGAAAAAGGCGAAAAAGCGCAGCAGAGCTGGAATGAAAAGTTTGCAGCTTATAAAAAAGCCCATCCGCAACTGGCAGAGGAGTTTACCCGCCGGATGAGCGGAGGTTTGCCGAAGGACTGGGAGAAAACGACGCAGAAATATATCAATGAGTTGCAGGCGAATCCGGCGAAAATCGCTACCCGTAAGGCGTCGCAAAATACGCTTAACGCTTACGGCCCCATGCTGCCGGAACTGCTCGGCGGTTCGGCGGATCTGGCTCCCAGTAACTTAACCATCTGGAAAGGTTCGGTGTCGCTGAAGGAAGATCTGGCAGGGAATTATATTCACTACGGAGTGCGTGAATTTGGTATGACCGCCATCGCCAACGGCATCGCGCACCACGGTGGATTTGTACCGTATACCGCGACGTTCCTGATGTTTGTTGAATACGCCCGCAACGCCGCACGTATGGCGGCGCTGATGAAAGCGCGGCAGATTATGGTTTATACCCATGACTCGATTGGTCTGGGGGAAGATGGCCCGACGCACCAGGCGGTTGAGCAACTGGCCAGTTTGCGCTTAACCCCGAATTTCAGCACCTGGCGACCGTGCGATCAGGTGGAAGCAGCGGTGGGCTGGAAGCTGGCGGTTGAGCGCCACAACGGACCGACGGCACTGATCCTCTCAAGGCAGAACCTGGCCCAGGTGGAACGTACGCCGGATCAGGTAAAAGAGATTGCTCGTGGCGGTTATGTGCTGAAAGACAGCGGCGGTAAGCCAGATATTATTTTGATTGCTACCGGTTCAGAGATGGAAATCACCCTGCAAGCGGCGGAGAAATTAGCAGGAGAAGGTCGCAATGTTCGCGTGGTTTCCCTGCCCTCGACCGATATTTTCGACGCCCAGGATGAGGAATATCGGGAGTCGGTGTTGCCTTCTAACGTTGCGGCTCGCGTGGCGGTGGAAGCAGGCATCGCCGATTACTGGTACAAGTATGTTGGTCTGAAAGGGGCAATTGTCGGGATGACAGGTTATGGGGAATCTGCTCCGGCGGATAAGCTGTTCCCGTTCTTTGGCTTTACCGCCGAGAATATTGTGGCAAAAGCGCATAAGGTGCTGGGAGTGAAAGGTGCCGGATGCTGATCGCCTGATGCTGATTGCCGGATGCGACGCTGACGCGTCTTATCCGGCCTACAGCGTCTTATCCTGTCTACATGTCCCCGCCATTTTGTTTAACGGGTGATCCACAACGTGGGCCAGGCGTCTGGCCCATGCCAGTTATCGCAGGTGGGTTCGGCAGCGTAACGCACCAGACGAAAACGCTGGCCGTCAAAACGCCAGCGCGTCTGGATACCACAATCGCTTAATCCACGGCCTTTCGCTAACGTCACCAGTTCACGCGATTTTTCATCAAATGTCGCGTTCATCAGTTCCAGTTCATTCGTCTCCTGACCGTTATTGAACGGCAAACGCAACCGTACCGGACGCGAGGCCAGCGGCTTTTTACGCGACACAATCCATGCCAAATCAATGGTGTTATAGGCCCCTGCCTCACAGCTAATCATCATCAGCGCTTTATCATCAGTCAGCGCAGTGACATTCACCTCACGACGCAATGGATCAAGCGAGCAGCGCAGACCATTCATCCGCCAGTTTCCATAATCCAGCAAATCGTTGCGTTCTTCGAGTGAGAGTGGCGTCGGCGTTGGGTTAACCACCACAACCTCTTTCAGCGCAGGCGCGGGCGGTACGCTGAGTGGCGGCTCGTCTCCTTTCTTGATCCACGCAGTTTCACTGCCAACGCGCTTTTGCTGGGCATCAATAAACAACAACGCCGCTTTTAATCCATTAAGAGAAATGGTCTGATCGCCGTCGCGTAAGGTAATTGCCTTCCCTTCCTGAATCATTTGCAAAAACGCGGTGATGGTCGCCGTATCATCGGTCACTAATAACCACGGCGAAATCCGCCACTTGTCCCCGCTTAACGCCAGCGGCTCGCCATCTAACAGCAGTCGTGGCGCTATCGCCTCTTCCGACGCATCCGGCGACTTCAACCCGCCGCGCTCAATACGTAAAACGGCATCGGTATGCGCCCCGGCACTGCGACTGAGAGTCATCACCAGTCCATTATGATTGCCAGTGTTGCGCGCTACGCAGAAATTTTGGTTGTTACAGGTGACCTGCCAGTCGGAAAACGTCCGCTGCGCTGGTGCTGCCCACGCGAAAGACGTCGGCAACAAAGCGAAAAAAAAGAGCAGGAAAATGCGATAGCGCATGGACGGTACGACCCCAGAAGTTCAAACAAACAGCACAAGTCGTATCTTCGTTGCGCAGGTAGCGCGGCTCAATCGGATTTATCGGATTGAGCCAATAATAAACAACGAAATATTATTGTTATTTTTCAGTCCATTAAATGTGACGTTTGTAAATAGTTAAGCAATAACACCGTCTTACCGTCACGTATCTCGCCGGTATTAATCATCTCAAGCGCCTGGCTGAACGGCAGCTCAAGCACTTCAATATCTTCATCTTCGACGCCGCCCCCCGCGTTAGCACGCTGACTGTCACTGTATTCGGCGATAAAAAAGTGGATTAGCTCGGTCACACCGCCAGGCGACATATACAGTTCAAATAATTTGCGTACTTCGCCAACCTCATAACCCGTCTCTTCAATCGCTTCTTTGCGAATGCACACTTCGGGTTCGTCGTTGTCCAGCAGCCCGGCACAGGTTTCAATCAACTGCCCGCTTTCATTGCCATTAACCCAGGTCGCGACGCGGAACTGACGAATCAGAACTACGGTCTTTTTCTTCGCGTTGTACAGGAGGATCGTCGCGCCATTGCCGCGATCGTAAACTTCACGTTTATGGCGGATAACTTCGCCATCTTTGCGGGTGAGATCGTAGGTAATGTTGTGCAGGGTGAAATAGTTATCGGAGAGAATTTGGTCTTTGATGAGGGTGATTTGTTGCGTCATACCGACTCCACAGCGCGAAATGAACAAGTATCTTACGCTGTGAAGTCGGGTTTGTCTGCGGATGGAATTAGTGAGATTTGACTGATTTTATCCCCAGCCAGTCAATAATTCCCTGCGCCGCATGGCGCCCTTCCGCCATTGCAGTCACCACGAGATCCGCACCGCGCACGGCATCGCCACCAGCGAAGATTTTCGGGTTCGTCGTCTGGTAACGGTACTGACTTTCAACATCAGCCACGATGCGCCCCCATTTATCCACCGTTACACCGTGTGACTGAAGCCACGGCATATCATGCGGATTAAAACCAAACGCCATAATCACCGCGTCGGCAGGCATGACAAATTCACTGCCTTCCACCGGCACCGGACGCCGACGCCCTTGGGCATCCGGCTCGCCAAGACGCGTGCGCAGGAAACGAATCCCGCAGACGTGACCTTGCTCATTCAATTCAAGCGCCACTGGCTGGACGTTAAATTCGAAGTTAGCCCCCTCTTCGCGGGCGTTCTTCACCTCTTTTTTCGAACCGGGCATGTTAGCTTCATCACGACGATAGGCGCAGGTGACGTTACTTGCGCCGTGGCGCAGCGCGGTGCGCACACAGTCCATCGCGGTGTCGCCGCCGCCCAGTACAACGACATTTAGCCCGGCTGTATTGATAAACGGCTCTTCCGGTAGCTCTTCAAGCCCCATCACCTGTTTGGTGTTGGCAATAAGGAACGGCAGAGCGTCATAAACGCCCGGCGCATCTTCATTGGGTAAGCCCGCTTTCATGGAACGGTAAGTGCCGACGCCAACGAAGACTGCGTCGTATTGTTCGAGCAGCGAATCCAAAGAGACATCTTTACCCACTTCACAATTGAGTTTGAAGTGAATCCCCATTGCGCTGAAGATTTCCCGACGGCGCGCCATCAGCGATTTATCCAATTTGAAAGAAGGAATGCCAAAGGTGAGCAAACCACCGATTTCTGGATGGCGATCGTATACCGTCACCTCCACGCCGCTGCGGGTCAGGACGTCCGCACAGGCCAGCCCCGCAGGCCCCGCACCGATAATCGCCACTCGCTTGTCCACTTTGGTGACATGGCTTAAGTCAGGACGCCAACCTTTCGCCAACGCCTGATCTGAAATGTAGCGTTCAATGTTGCCGATAGTCACCGCGCCGTGCTCATCGCGAATGGTGCAGGCGCCTTCACACAAGCGATCTTGCGGACAGACGCGTCCGGTAATTTCTGGCAGGGTGTTGGTCTGGTGAGAAAGCTCGACGGCGGCGTCGATATTTCCGGCTTTCACCAGTTCAATCCACTGCGGAATATGGTTATGCAGCGGGCAGGTCCATTCACAGACGCTATGCTCGCCGCACTTCAGGCAGCGCGAGGCTTCCCGTTGTGCCTGGTCGGTGCGGAATGGCAGATAAATTTCATCAAAGCCGGTTTTGCGCGCTTCAATTGCCAGTTTATCCGGCTCGCCGCGCGCGGGCGTTGCCTGCATTTGCTCGACTTTACTCATTACCGGCATTTCTTGTGCCGCTGTACTGGTATGCCACGGTTGATGTTCCTGACGTGCAGTGCGCAAGCGGCGAGATTTCGCTATGCCGGAGAGTGCGGCGTCGGTGACCAGTTGCAGCGCATCCGCCGGGCAGTTTTCGACACAGGCGGGGCCGTTTTCTCGCCCTGCGCACAGGTCGCATTTATGTGCCGTGGCTTTCACTTTACCCGCTGTGACGGGTGTCAGGGCAATCTGCATGGTGCCAAACGGACAGGCTACCACACAGGATTTACAGCCAATACACTTTTGCTGATTGACCTGAATGCTGTCATCAACATGGCTGATTGCGCCATTGGGGCAGCTACGGGCACAGGGCGCATCTTCGCAATGGTGACAGGTCACTGCACTACGTTGCTGCTGATGTTTGATAACCGTAATTCGGGGATGAAAATGGTGTTGGCTCAGGACATGTTGCTCATCATTGTGAGCCATGACACAGGCAATTTCACAAGCATGACAACCCAGACATTGCTGACTGTTGGCCATAATAAAACGATTCATAACGACCTTCTTTTTTGGTTGTAAAAACCTTATTCTTTATATGAGTGTTGTTATTACCCGACTTGCAGGGGAATCGGCAATGTCCATGTGCCCAGAACAAGTAACTATTTCGCTATAAACTGTGGCAGATCAAATAATCCCATCACTGACTAAATTGCGTTTCAACAACCTGGAACATTAATGATTTTATGTGGAGAAGACGCGTGTGATTGTTAAACGACCCGTCTCGGCCAGTCTGGCCAGGGCCTTTTTTTACATTGTGCTGCTGTCGATTCTTTCCACGGGTATCGCTCTGCTAACTCTGGCGAGCAGTTTGCGCGACGCTGAGGCGATCAATATTGCCGGATCGCTGCGTATGCAGAGTTACCGCCTGGGCTACGACTTGCAAAGTGGCAGTCCACAACTCAATGCGCATCGCCAGTTGTTCCAGCAGGCACTGCATTCACCGGTATTAACCAATCTCAACGTCTGGTATGTGCCAGAGGCAGTAAAAACCCGCTATGCGCATCTGAATGCCAACTGGCTGGAGATGAATAATCGGCTCAGCAAGGGGGATTTGCCGTGGTATCAGGCCAATATCGATAATTATGTCAATCAGATAGACCTGTTCGTGCTGGCTTTACAGCACTACGCTGAACGCAAAATGCTGCTGGTGGTGGCGATTTCGCTGGCTGGCGGCATCGGTATTTTCACGCTGGTCTTTTTTACTCTGCGCCGCATACGCCATCAGGTCGTTGCCCCACTGAATCAACTGGTTACCGCCAGTCAGCGTATTGAACACGGTCAGTTCGACTCACCGCCGCTGGATACCAGCCTGCCCAATGAGCTGGGACTGCTGGCCAAAACCTTTAACCAGATGTCGAGCGAACTGCATAAATTGTACCGTTCGCTGGAAGCGTCAGTAGAAGAAAAAACCCGCGATCTCCACGAGGCCAAGCGCCGTCTGGAGGTGTTGTATCAGTGTTCGCAGGCGCTGAACACCAGCCAGATTGATGTGCATTGTTTCCGCCACATTTTGCAGATTGTTCGCGACAATGAAGCGGCTGAATATCTGGAGTTAAATGTCGGTGAAAACTGGCGGATTAGCGAAGGAAAGCCCAACCCGCAACTGCCGATGCAGATTTTACCGGTGACCATGCAAGAGACGGTTTACGGCGAGCTGCACTGGCAAAACAGCAACGTGTCGGCCTCCGAACCGCTGCTTAATAGCGTTTCATCGATGCTGGGGCGCGGTTTGTACTTTAACCAGGCACAGAAACATTTTCAGCAATTGCTGTTGATGGAGGAACGCGCGACCATCGCCCGCGAATTACACGACTCGCTGGCTCAGGTGCTTTCTTATTTGCGTATCCAGTTGACGTTACTGAAGCGTTCGATACCGGAAGATAACGCCACCGCACAAAGTATCATGGCCGATTTTTCCCAGGCATTGAATGATGCGTATCGGCAGTTACGCGAGCTGCTGACCACTTTCCGCCTCACGCTGCAGCAGGCGGATCTCCCTTCCGCGCTGCGGGAAATGCTGGATACATTACAAAATCAAACCAGCGCCAAACTGACCCTCGACTGCCGCTTGCCAACCCTGGCGCTGGATGCGCAAATGCAGGTGCATCTGTTGCAAATTATTCGTGAAGCGGTGCTGAATGCGATGAAGCACGCCAACGCCAGCGAAATCGCTGTTAGCTGCGTCACCGCACCGGACGGCAACCACACGGTCTATATCCGTGACAACGGGATTGGCATCGGTGAACCGAAAGAACCTGAAGGCCATTATGGTCTGAATATTATGCGCGAACGCGCGGAACGACTGGGCGGAACGCTGACATTTTCGCAACCTTCCGGCGGCGGCACGTTAGTGAGTATTAGCTTTCGCTCTGCGGCGGGTGAGGAAAGTCAACTGATGTAATACCTCTTGTTGACCAAAGAATACGGGCACTTAAGGTTCAGTATAAAAGGGCATGATAATTTACATTATCTCCTTTTTTTCTCCACGATTGGCTCGTACCTTGCCGCTACAGTGAAGCAAGTCAAGCCTACAACGATACGCAGAAACACGAGGTCCTCTTTTAATGGCGAATTTCTTTATTGATCGCCCCATTTTTGCCTGGGTGCTGGCAATCCTGTTGTGTCTGACAGGAACCCTGGCGATTTTCTCATTGCCCGTTGAACAATACCCGGATCTCGCGCCGCCAAACGTGCGAGTGACCGCTAACTATCCAGGCGCTTCGGCTCAGACGCTGGAAAACACCGTAACCCAGGTTATCGAGCAGAATATGACTGGCCTCGATAACCTGATGTATATGTCGTCACAAAGCAGTGGCACCGGTCAGGCATCTGTCACCTTAAGTTTTAAAGCCGGAACCGACCCGGACGAGGCGGTGCAACAGGTGCAAAACCAGCTGCAATCGGCCATGCGTAAACTCCCACAGGCGGTACAAAACCAGGGCGTGACAGTACGTAAAACCGGCGATACTAACATCCTGACCATTGCTTTCGTCTCTACCGATGGTTCGATGGATAAACAAGATATTGCCGATTACGTTGCCAGTAATATTCAGGATCCGTTAAGCCGCGTTAACGGCGTTGGTGATATCGACGCCTATGGTTCACAGTACTCGATGCGTATCTGGCTTGATCCGGCAAAACTGAACAGCTTCCAGATGACGGCTAAAGATGTAACCGACGCCATTGAGTCACAGAACGCGCAGATTGCGGTCGGACAGCTTGGCGGTACACCTTCTGTCGATAAACAAGCATTGAACGCTACCATTAACGCCCAGTCGCTGTTGCAAACGCCTGAACAGTTCCGCGATATCACCTTGCGGGTAAATCAGGATGGTTCGGAAGTGAAACTGGGCGATGTTGCCACCGTCGAAATGGGGGCGGAGAAATACGATTATCTTAGCCGCTTTAATGGTAAGCCTGCCTCCGGTCTGGGAGTAAAACTGGCTTCCGGCGCGAACGAAATGGCCACGGCGAAGCTGGTACTGAACCGGCTCGACGAACTGGCGCAATACTTCCCTCCCGGTCTGGAATATAAGGTGGCGTATGAAACCACCTCGTTTGTTAAAGCCTCCATTGAAGACGTGGTGAAAACCCTGTTAGAAGCTATCGCGCTGGTTTTCCTCGTCATGTATCTGTTCCTGCAAAACTTCCGCGCTACGCTGATTCCAACTATCGCCGTGCCGGTGGTGTTAATGGGCACTTTCTCTGTGCTTTACGCCTTCGGTTACAGCGTCAACACCTTAACCATGTTTGCGATGGTGCTGGCGATCGGTCTGCTGGTGGATGACGCCATCGTGGTAGTGGAAAACGTCGAACGTATTATGAGTGAGGAAGGACTCACTCCTCGCGAAGCTACACGTAAATCGATGGGGCAGATCCAGGGGGCACTGGTCGGGATTGCGATGGTGCTGTCGGCGGTATTTGTGCCAATGGCCTTCTTTGGCGGCACGACCGGAGCTATCTATCGCCAGTTCTCTATTACCATTGTTGCGGCGATGGTGCTGTCGGTGCTGGTGGCGATGATCCTCACTCCGGCGCTGTGTGCCACGCTACTTAAGCCACTGAAAAAAGGTGAGCATCACGGGCAGAAAGGCTTTTTTGCCTGGTTTAACCAGATGTTCAACCGTAACGCCGAACGCTACGAGAAAGGGGTGGCGAAAATTCTCCACCGCAGCCTGCGCTGGATTTTGATTTACGTCCTGCTGTTAGGCGGTATGGTGTTTCTGTTCCTGCGTCTGCCGACGTCATTCCTGCCACTGGAAGACCGTGGCATGTTCACCACGTCGGTGCAGCTACCCAGCGGTTCGACCCAGCAACAGACGCTGAAAGTGGTGGAACAGATCGAGAAGTATTACTTCACTCATGAGAAAGACAATATCACGTCGGTATTTGCCACGGTCGGTTCAGGCCCTGGCGGCAACGGGCAAAACGTGGCGCGTATGTTTATCCGCCTGAAAGACTGGAGTGAGCGCGACAGTAAGACCGGCACTTCGTTTGCCATTATCGAACGTGCAACGAAAGAATTTAATAAGATTAAAGAAGCCCGCGTTATCGCCAGCAGCCCGCCGGCAATTAGCGGTCTTGGCAGTTCTGCGGGTTTTGATATGGAGTTGCAGGATCACGCCGGAGCGGGTCACGATGCGCTGATGGCTGCACGTAACCAGTTGCTGGCGCTGGCAGCGGAAAATCCGGAATTAACCCGCGTGCGCCATAACGGTCTTGATGACAGTCCGCAGTTGCAGATTGATATCGACCAACGTAAAGCTCAGGCGCTGGGCGTTGCCATTGACGATATTAACGACACGCTGCAAACCGCGTGGGGTTCAAGCTATGTAAATGACTTTATGGATCGCGGTCGCGTGAAGAAAGTCTATGTGCAGGCCGCCGCGCCGTATCGGATGCTGCCGGATGATATCAACCTGTGGTATGTGCGTAACAAAGACGGTGGGATGGTGCCCTTCTCTGCCTTCGCGACCTCTCGCTGGGAGACAGGTTCGCCGCGTCTGGAACGCTATAACGGCTATTCTGCGGTAGAGATTGTCGGGGAAGCCGCACCGGGCGTCAGTACGGGTACAGCGATGGATATTATGGAATCGTTAGTGAAGCAGTTGCCGAACGGCTTTGGACTGGAGTGGACGGCGATGTCGTACCAGGAACGACTTTCCGGTGCGCAAGCTCCGGCGCTGTATGCCATTTCATTGCTGGTGGTATTCCTGTGTCTGGCTGCACTTTATGAAAGTTGGTCAGTACCGTTCTCGGTAATGCTGGTTGTACCGCTGGGAGTTATCGGCGCGCTGCTGGCAACCTGGATGCGTGGGCTGGAAAACGACGTTTACTTCCAGGTGGGTTTATTAACGGTCATTGGTTTATCGGCGAAAAACGCCATCCTCATTGTCGAGTTCGCTAACGAGATGAACCAAAAAGGTCACGACCTGTTTGAAGCGACTCTTTATGCCTGCCGCCAGCGTTTACGCCCGATACTGATGACCTCGCTGGCGTTTATCTTCGGCGTACTGCCGATGGCAATCAGCAGCGGTGCCGGTTCCGGTGGTCAACATGCGGTGGGTACTGGCGTAATGGGGGGAATGATCTCCGCCACCATTCTGGCGATTTACTTCGTGCCGCTGTTCTTTGTGCTGGTACGCCGTCGTTTCCCTCTGAAGCCACGCCCGGAATAAGCAATAAAAAAGGCGACATGCCAACGTGTCGCCTTTTTCAACTTTCTGATAAAGAACCTGTTCATCAGGTTCTTTCATTTTACCTTCTGTCCTGGTAATTACTTGCGAAGCATAACTTCGATAAAGTCTTTCCAGTTCCCCAGTTCACGTTCAATCATAACAACCTCTCTTATAATTATGGGTATTCTACGGAAACAATATACCGTGGTGAAGCTAATTTATTCGATTGCAGTGATTACTACCTCCGGGGCAAAACCTATGTAAATACTATGGCCCTGAGACAGGGATTTTTATGTGATGCAAAGCAACATTTCAACAGATTCATACGGATTCTAATACTTGCTTAATTCTGTTTGAAATACATACAGATACCTAGGGGAATATTCTTAATAATTACATTCAAAATGCTCACAATTATTTAATAATTGTTAAGTGAAACACCTTAATAATGTTATATTCCCTGGTATTCATTTGTCGGGGAAATGTATTGACCGTTAAATGAGTATTTATTCTTATAAATCGAAAAAGGATTCATTATGGTTACACTTTACGGCATTAAAAATTGTGACACCATTAAAAAGGCTCGCCGTT
The DNA here is from genome assembly GCF_000208525.1 of Escherichia sp. TW14182. Lineage (NCBI taxonomy): Bacteria > Pseudomonadati > Pseudomonadota > Gammaproteobacteria > Enterobacterales > Enterobacteriaceae > Escherichia > Escherichia sp. TW14182. The sequence goes on along the minus strand of NZ_AEJZ01000133.1, from coordinate 1,767 downwards.
GGCTGGAAGCCAATAACATCGACTATCGTTTTCATGATTATCGCGTTGATGGGCTGGACAGCGAATTATTGAACGGTTTTATCAACGAATTAGGCTGGGAAGCGTTACTCAACACCCGTGGTACTACCTGGCGTAAACTGGACGAAACCACGCGCAATAAAATCACCGATGCGGCTTCTGCGGCGGCATTAATGACTGAAATGCCTGCAATTATCAAACGCCCATTGCTCTGCGCGCCAGGGAAGCCTATGCTGCTTGGTTTCAGTGAATCCAGTTATCAGCAATTTTTCCATGAGGTGTAGTCTATGTCGTGTCCGGTTATTGAGCTGACACAGCAGCTTATTCGCCGCCCATCCTTAAGTCCTGATGACGCAGGATGTCAGGCAATCATTACCGAACGTTTACAGGCGATCGGTTTTACCATCGAACGCATGGACTTTGCGGATACGCAGAATTTTTGGGCGTGGCGTGGACAGGGAGAAACGTTAGCCTTTGCCGGACATACCGACGTTGTACCGCCTGGCGATGCCGACCGTTGGATCAATCCACCATTTGAACCGACCATTCGCGACGGTATGTTATTTGGGCGCGGCGCGGCAGATATGAAAGGGTCGCTGGCGGCGATGGTGGTAGCAGCAGAACGCTTTGTCGCTCAACATCCCAACCATAAAGGTCGACTGGCGTTTCTGATCACCTCAGACGAAGAAGCCAGCGCCCACAACGGCACGGTCAAAGTGGTCGAAACCTTAATGGCACGCCGTGAACGGCTGGATTACTGCCTGGTTGGTGAACCGTCGAGTATCGAAGTGGTCGGTGATGTAGTGAAAAATGGCCGTCGCGGATCGTTGACCTGTAACCTTACTATTCATGGCGTGCAAGGGCATGTGGCCTACCCACACCTTGCAGATAACCCTGTACATCGTGCAGCGCCTTTCCTCAATGAGTTAGTGGCTATCGAGTGGGATCAGGGCAATGAATTTTTCCCGGCAACCAGTATGCAAATAGCCAATATTCAGGCGGGTACTGGCAGCAATAATGTCATTCCGGGTGAGCTGTTTGTACAGTTTAACTTCCGCTTTAGCACCGAACTTACTGATGAAATGATCAAAGCACAGGTGCTTACCCTGCTTGAAAAACATCAACTGCGTTATACGGTCGATTGGTGGCTTTCCGGGCAGCCATTTTTGACTGCGCGCGGTAAACTGGTAGATGCGGTCGTCAACGCGGTTGAGCACTATAATGAAATTAAACCGCAGCTACTGACCACAGGCGGAACGTCCGACGGGCGCTTTATTGCCCGCATGGGGGCGCAGGTGGTGGAACTTGGGCCGGTCAATGCCACTATTCATAAAATTAATGAATGTGTGAACGCTGCCGACCTGCAGCTACTTGCCCGTATGTATCAACGTATCATGGAACAGCTCGTCGCCTGATGAGTGGTTCTGCAAGAGGAAAAAAGCATGGACTGGCTGGCTAAATATTGGTGGATTCTGGTGATTGTCTTTTTGGTGGGCGTCCTGCTGAATGTTATCAAAGATCTCAAGCGCGTCGACCATAAGAAATTTCTCGCCAACAAGCCGGAGCTTCCCCCGCATCGTGATTTCAACGATAAATGGGACGATGACGACGACTGGCCGAAGAAGGATCAACCGAAGAAGTAAGCTGGAGGGGCCGGATAATGTCTGGCGCTCAACCGTAGGCCGGATAAGACGCGTCAGCGTCGCATCAGGCATCATAGCCGGATGCGGCGTGAACGCCTTATCCGGC
>NZ_AEJZ01000134.1:0-14097 GCF_000208525.1 Escherichia sp. TW14182 | reverse complement strand
TTCCTGCAACTCGAATTATTTAGAGTATATAAATATAAAAATCAGAAAATGGCAGACGAATCCAGGGCAAGAAAAAAAGAATTAATCCTGGAAAGGTCTGCAAAGAGTCATTGATAAAGGATTTGTCATGATTTACCTCCTTGCAGTTTGTGGAATAAAAAAACGCGCACATATTAGGCGGGCGTTATTTTCATTGCAAGCTGGATTTAATGTTGCTGTTTATATCGCATATAAAAATTAGTAAACCACGCCCCCCGACATTCAACGCGTTGCTGCTTAACCACCTGAAAACCATAACGTTCAAAAAAGGGTTTTGCAGTTATGCTGGCATCCACCGTAAGTTCGGATTCAGACTTAATAAAAGGTTTTAACAAGGCACTGGCGACACCACAGCGGGTGTATTCCGGATCAACAAATAGCATATCGATATAGTGTTCAATGCAGGTAATAAAGCCGACCAGTTGTGCATTAATGACCGCAACCCGCACTTGTGATTGCACGAGCTTCTCCTTCCAGCGAGATTCATCAATCTGCGCCCAAGCGGCAATTTGTTGCGGTGAATAATGCTGACTGGCAGTCATCGTAACCGCTCTAATGAAAATAGCGCATAGTTGCTGAAAATCGCCAGGCTGATAGTCTCTTATTTGAATGTTATTCATAATCCCAGCACCAACTGTCTTTCCATTTGCGGATCAAGCAACGTCACATGCAGCCCCACCAACCGTACACCGCGTCCGCCGCGACGTTCATCCCAGGTTTTACGCGCAGTGGCGATTAGGTCAGCTTTATTCAAACGCGGCCAGACATGCTCCTGAGTGGTTTGCTGAAAATCATCGAACTTTAATTTCACTCCCTGGCGGGCGATCAGTAAATCAGGCTTCACCTTTGCCAGACGGCGCTCCAGTTCAGGATAAAGCCGCTCAATAATCGCTTCACATTCAGACCAGTGATGGATATCTTCCGCCATCGTGCGTTCCACACCGACGGATTTACGCAGCCGTTCACTGTTAACATCGCGCTCGTCGATACCCTGGCTACGCTCCCACAAAATGCGGCCAAATTTGCCAAAGCGTTTGAGCAAGGTCACCAGATCACACTTTTGTACATCACCGCAGGTGCGCAGCCCCATCGCCTCTAGTTTTGCCGCTGATACTTTGCCGACACCAGGAATCTTCGCCAGCGGCAACGTTTCCAGAAATGCAGGAACGTCAGCAGGTGTAATCACAAACTGACCGTTGGGTTTGTTCATGTCAGAGGCGATTTTGGCGAGAAACTTAACCGGCGCCACGCCCGCAGAAGCCGTCAAGTGCAACTCGTTAAAGATCGTCTGACGGATTTCCTGGGCGATGAGAGTCGCAGAACCGTGGCAATGCACGCTGTCGGTGACATCGAGATAGGCCTCATCCAGCGACAACGGCTCAATGCGCGAAGTGTAACGCGAGAAGATTTCGCGGATATGATTTGAGGCTTCTTTGTAGGCGTCAAAGCGCCCCGGAAGCAAGGTGAGGTGCGGGCATAATTTGAGCGCCATGCCGGTCGGCATTGCGCTGCGTACACCAAATTTACGCGCGGGATAATTGGCGGTGCTGATCACCCCCCGACGTTCGCGGCTACCGCCAATAGCAACAGGGATATCGCGCAGGGCGGGATTATCACGCATCTCCACCGCTGCGAAAAAGCAGTCCATATCCACATGAATGATTTTACGCATCGCTCACCTCTCAATACTGGTAAAGTATACAGTGATTTTAAGGTTTGAGAAATGCGTAAAGATTCTGCAATCAGTCCCCTTATTGCCGGATGCGCTGCGCTTATCTGACCAACAGGAGGCCGTTTTTGCTACCCGTGCTGCTTATCCAGTTTTTGCACCAGCGGCTGCACCACTTTATCCCCATGCTGACCAAAATATTGATACAGCGTATCCGACGCGCTTTTGGTTAGCACCATAATCTCAATGCGCCGGTTGCCTGCGCTTTGCGGATTATTCGCGTCCAGCAGCATCTGGTCCGCCATCGCACTTACCTGCATCACTTTATCTTCCGGCATTCCGGCATCTTCCAGCACCCGACGGGCCGAAAGCGCGCGGTCACCCGAAAGGTTCCAGTTGTTATAGATATTGCTTTTATAGGCCATCGCATCGGTATGCCCGGTGATAATGATCTTGTTATCGAGTGAGTCAAAAACCGGCGCTAATTCTACCAGCAGCGTTTTAAAAAACGGCATAATCTTCGCGCTGCCGCGTTCAAACATATTGCGGTTTTGGTCATCTTTAATCAGCACGCGTAATCCCTGGGGGACAATCTCCATCTCCAGATTCGCTTCCATATGTGCATTACGGGCGATGGTGTTGATATTGGTCGCCAGCTCGCCCAGTTCAGTGGCGGATTTCTTCTTCAGCAGCGCCGTTTTCTCGTTCACATCACGTGCTTTTTTCTCGGTTTCTTCCGGCACCGCCACGGTAGTCGGTTTCGGCGGATGAGTCGGGCTTATTTTATTTAACGGCGACAGCCCGCCACCGTTGAAGATCGACTGCCCATGCAGCGCCGCCATAATGCTTTCACGCTCGGATTTACTGACGCTGTTCACAATCAACTTTATCGTCGTCACCAAAGGGGCCGAGCGTATTTCCGAGGTTTCTGCCCGCTTTACCTTAGACGCGATGCCCGGCAAACAGATGGCGATTGATGCCGATCTTAACGCCGGATTGATCAACCAGGCGCAGGCGCAAACCCGGCGTAAAGATGTTGCCAGCGAGGCCGATTTCTACGGCGCGATGGACGGGGCATCGAAGTTTGTGCGCGGGGACGCCATCGCCGGGATGATGATTCTGGCGATCAACCTGATCGGCGGCGTCTGTATCGGGATCTTCAAATACAACCTGAGCGCCGATGCCGCCTTCCAGCAATACGTGCTGATGACCATCGGCGACGGGCTGGTGGCGCAGATACCTTCCTTGCTGCTCTCCACTGCGGCGGCGATTATTGTCACCCGCGTCAGCGACAACGGCGATATCGCCCACGACGTGCGCCACCAGTTGCTGGCAAGCCCGTCGGTGCTCTACACCGCCACCGGGATTATGTTCGTGCTGGCGGTGGTGCCGGGAATGCCACACTTCCCGTTCCTGATGTTCAGCGCCCTGCTTGGTTTTACCGGCTGGCGGATGAGCAAACGCCCTCAGGCGGCGGAGGCGGAAGAGAAAAGCCTCGAAACGCTGACCCGCACTATCACCGAAACCAGCGAGCAACAGGTTAGTTGGGAGACTATTCCGCTGATCGAGCCCATCAGTTTAAGCCTCGGCTACAAGCTGGTGGCGCTGGTCGATAAAGCACAGGGCAACCCGCTCACCCAGCGTATTCGCGGCGTGCGGCAGGTGATATCCGACGGTAACGGCGTGCTGCTGCCGGAGATCCGTATTCGGGAAAACTTCCGCCTCAAGCCCAGCCAGTACGCTATTTTCATCAACGGCATAAAGGCTGATGAAGCGGATATTCCGGCGGATAAACTGATGGCCCTGCCCTCCAGCGAAACCTACGGCGAGATTGACGGCGTGCTGGGGAATGACCCGGCGTATGGGATGCCAGTGACCTGGATTCAACCTGCGCAGAAAGCGAAGGCGCTGAATATGGGGTATCAGGTGATCGACAGCGCCAGCGTGATTGCCACCCATGTGAACAAGATTGTGCGCAGCTATATCCCTGATTTGTTTAACTATGACGATATTACGCAGTTACATAACCGTTTGTCGTCGATGGCGCCGCGCCTGGCGGAAGACTTAAGCGCGGCGCTGAATTACAGCCAGTTGCTGAAAGTGTACCGTGCGCTGCTGACCGAGGGCGTTTCCCTGCGCGATATCGTCACCATCGCCACCGTGCTGGTTGCCAGTAGTACAGTGACCAAAGATCATATTCTGCTGGCAGCCGATGTGCGCCTGGCGCTGCGGCGTAGCATTACCCATCCGTTCGTTCGCAAGCAGGAGCTGACGGTATATACGCTGAATAATGAGCTGGAAAATCTGCTGACCAATGTGGTGAGTCAGGCGCAACAGGGCGGGAAAGTGATGCTCGACAGCGTGCCGGTTGACCCGAATATGCTCAACCAGTTCCAGAGCACGATGCCGCAGGTGAAAGAGCAGATGAAAGCGGCGGGGAAAGACCCGGTGTTGCTGGTGCCGCCGCAGTTGCGTCCTTTGCTGGCGCGCTACGCAAGATTGTTTGCGCCAGGGCTGCATGTGCTGTCGTATAACGAAGTGCCGGACGAGCTGGAGTTGAAGATAATGGGGGCGTTGAGTTGATGCCTTTTAAGAAACGCAATACGATGACATCAATTTATGACGTCAGGGATTGATAAGATGATGAAAACGCGTTCATTAATATCTCAAGCATCGAACATTATCACAATTAAAGGTCAACCAGCCGCAGTGACATTTGAAGCTGATATCAACGCATTTCGCGGCAAATTCCTTAATGTAAATGGTTATTGCGACTTTGTGGCCACAAGCATTGAAGCATTGTACCGTGAAGGTGAAAGCGCGCTGGATGAGTGGATTGCAGATTGTGAAGAGGACGGCATTGCCCCTTTTCGTGAAGAAGAAGAGCAAAAACGCCTGACGCTGCGCGTTCCTCATCACATCGATTCACGGCTGACCATCGTCGCCAGGCAACATTCCATTTCAAAAAACCAGCTCATTGTTGATGTCTTAGAACGTGAGTTTTCAGCCCAGATGTAAACAGGCCGGATGCCGCATGGCATCCGACCCTTTGCCTGATCGTCAATATTACCCATTTACAAAATCGTCTCTTCCGTCAAAATCCGTCGCGCGCCCAAAAAATGATCCTGCCAGAAAGGTTCGGCTAAGCGACTTATCCGAATGGTTTCCCCGGTGCGTGGCGACTCGATAAACTGTCCATCGCCCAGATACACGCCCATATGGTCAGCTATCTCACGGCTATGAATATGGAAAAACAGCAAATCCCCCCGGCGCAGGTCGTTGTTCGCCACAATCGTCGCCCGATGGTAGTGATACATCTCATTCGCCGTGCGCGGAAGTTTCGCCTCGAGGATCTTGTTGTAGGCATAAAAAACTAACCCGCTACAGTCGAAGCCTTTATCGGGCCGCGTGCCGCCCCAGACGTAGGGCTTGCCAAGCTGCAGCTCCAGGCGGTGGATCGCTACTTCGGTAATGTTGTGCAGATGATTGCTGCTTAAGAAATGGTTGTTCTCTGCCAGTGCCTGCCAGCGTCTGTCACTCGCCTTGAGTGGCGCAGGAAACCATTCAGGATGCTGTTTTATCTGTTCGCGGTTATGCTGGCGCAGCGCCTTTCTGCTTTCGGCATTACCTTCCACAATGTAGCTGGCCTGTTTTTTCAGATGGGTTTGGTACTGTTTTAATAAACGCGCACGGTTTTGCATCCGCTGGCGGGCGGCGTAGCTGAAAGAGATGTGTGATGTGGTGGCGCTGGCGAGTACAGGAAGCAAAACGCATAACGAAAACACGCCTGGATGCAGAAATCTGCCGTGAAAGAACGAAGACATGAAGGACATAAACCGGCTGAATGAAGGTGAGAATTTTAAAAGACCGAGGGAGTAAACGGGATTATTAATTGCTTATTTGCATATTAATATTGGGGTTTCATAATCTTAGGAAATAAGTAATTAATCCGCGATACATACGCTTTTCGGACTTTTGAAAATCGCCTCTTATGCTAAATTTGTAAACCCTGCACCGACAGGCTTGCGTAAAACTCTTTTGGTGCTAATGTGAGCCTTCCAAATCCAGACTATTCCGATTTGGGATCTATTTTGCCGCCCTGGCGTGTGTAACCGTTTTATCAAGGAATAAGCAGTATGCGTAAAATCGCATTAATTCTTGCGATGTTGTTGATCCCGTGCGTTTCGTTTGCCAGTTTGCTGGGCAGCGGTAGTTCCACCACGCCAGTGAGCAAAGAGTATAAGCAGCAGTTGATGGGATCTCCTGTCTACATCCAAATCTTCAAGGAAGAGCGCACGCTCGATCTCTACGTCAAAATGGGCGAGCAATATCAACTGCTCGACAGTTATAAAATCTGTAAATATTCCGGCGGGTTAGGCCCCAAACAGCGTCAGGGCGATTTCAAAAGTCCGGAAGGGTTTTATAGCGTCCAGCGTAATCAGTTAAAACCAGACAGCCGTTACTACAAAGCAATCAATATTGGTTTCCCTAATGCCTATGACCGCGCGCATGGTTACGAAGGGAAATACCTGATGATTCACGGCGATTGTGTTTCCATCGGCTGCTACGCGATGACCAATCAGGGTATTGATGAGATCTTCCAGTTCGTTACTGGTGCGCTGGTATTTGGTCAGCCGAGCGTGCAGGTGAGTATTTACCCGTTCCGCATGACCGACGCCAATATGAAGCGCCATAAGTATTCCAACTTTAAGGACTTCTGGGAGCAACTGAAGCCGGGCTACGACTACTTTGAACAGACTCGTAAGCCACCGACCGTTTCTGTGGTCAATGGCCGTTACGTGGTCAGCAAGCCGTTAAGCCACGAAGTTGTGCAACCACAACTGGCATCAAACTACACGCTCCCCGAGGCAAAATAAGCGCCATTCGCCTGGCATAATCTTTTGCCAGGTTTCATTGCCCGTCAGCGGCTGAGTCGCAATCACCGTGACCACATCATTCGGTGTGGTCTGCGAGCTGAAGTCGATTTCCACATCCTGATCCAGCAACGTCGCCACGCCAAACGGCGCGCGCCGGGTGATCCAGTGTAAATTAGTCGAGCAATACGCCATTACATAGCGCCCGTCTGAAAGCAGCATGTTGAAAACGCCCTTCTGCCGCAACTCATCCGCCAGTGAGGCGATATATTTAAACACCGCCGCCATGTTGCCCGGCGTGCGCGGGTAACGCTGCGTCAGTTTATACAACAACCAGCAGAAGGCTTTTTCGCTGTCGGTTTCACCTACCGGACGGAAGTTGCCGGTTTCCAGTGATTTATAGCCCGTCAGTTGCCCGTTGTGCGCATAAGTCCAGTTGCGTCCCCATAGCTCACGGGTAAACGGGTGAGTATTTTCCAGCGCCACCTCGCCCCGATTTGCCTGGCGAATATGAGCGATTACCGAGCAGGATTTTATCGGGTAGTCCTGAACCAGTTTAGCGATGGGGGAATTAAAGCTGGGTTGTGGATCTTTAAATGTGCGACAACCTTTGCCTTCGTAAAAGGTAATGCCCCAGCCATCTTTATGTGGCCCGGTTCCACCACCGCGCTGTACAAGCCCGGTGAAACTAAAGCAGATATCGGTAGGGACGTTGGCGCTCATCCCGAGCAATTCGCACATCGGTAACCTCCACAACAGCAGGGGAAATGCCCCGGCGAAGATTGATTAAAAAGTAAAAAGGTGAGTGCTGTTACCCTCACCCCGACCCTCTCCCTGAAAGGGAGAGGGGGAAGTGCTCTTACTTAACCATCTCTTTTTCAATTAACTGGATCAGGATATGGATAACTTTAATGTGGATCTCCTGAATGCGATCGGCATAGCCAAAGTGCGGAACGCGAATTTCGATATCCGCCGTGCCAGCCATTTTGCCGCCGTCTTTACCGGTCAGGGTGATCACTTTCATGCCCTTCTCACGCGCCGCCGCAATCGCCTTGATTACGTTTGCAGAGTTACCCGAGGTGGAGATCCCCAGCAGCACATCACCTTCGCGACCTACTGCTTCAACGTAACGGGAGAAAATGTCGTTAAACCCAAAATCATTCCCCACACAGGTGATGTGGCTGACATCAGAAATGGCAATCGCCGGATAACCCGGACGGTTTTCACGGTAGCGCCCCGTCAGTTCTTCTGCAAAGTGCATGGCGTCGCAATGGGAGCCGCCGTTGCCGCAGGAAAGCACTTTGCCACCGGCTTTAAAACTGTCTGCTAACAGGACCGCCGCGCGCTGAATGGCGTGAATATTGGCGTCATCTTTTAAAAAGTTAGCCAGCGTTTCCGCCGCTTCGTTCAGTTCGTTACGAATAAGATCCTGGTACATGAGGATATCCTTCAGCATAAATGAATTAGACAAAATGCAGTGTACCGGATACCGCCAGAAGCGAGAAGACCAGTGCGGCGGAATGACCAGGACTTTTTGACCTGAAGTGCGGATAAAAACAGCAACAATGTGAGCTTTGTTGTAATTATATTGTAAACACATTGCTAAATGTTTTCACATCCACTACAACCATATCATCACAAGTGGTCAGACCTCCTACAAGTAAGGGGCTTTTCGTTATGATGATTTTGAGTATTCTCGCTACGGTTGTCCTGCTCGGCGCGTTGTTTTATCACCGCGTGAGCTTATTTATCAGCAGTCTGATTTTGCTCGCCTGGACAGCCGCCCTCGGCGTCTCTGGTCTGTGGTCGGCGTGGATACTGGTGCCTCTGGCCATTATCCTCGTGCCATTTAACTTTGCGCCAATGCGTAAGTCGATGATTTCAGCGCCGGTATTTCGCGGTTTCCGTAAGGTGATGCCACCGATGTCGCGCACTGAGAAAGAAGCGATTGATGCGGGCACCACCTGGTGGGAGGGCGACTTGTTCCAGGGCAAGCCGGACTGGAAAAAGCTGCATAACTATCCGCAGCCGCGCCTGACCGCAGAAGAGCAAGCGTTTCTCGACGGCCCGGTAGAAGAAGCCTGCCGGATGGCGAATGATTTCCAGATTACCCATGAACTGGCAGATCTGCCGCCGGAGCTGTGGGCATATCTGAAAGAGCATCGTTTCTTCGCGATGATCATCAAAAAAGAGTACGGCGGGCTGGAGTTCTCGGCTTATGCCCAGTCTCGCGTGCTACAAAAACTCTCCGGCGTGAGCGGGATCCTGGCGATTACCGTCGGCGTGCCGAACTCATTAGGCCCGGGCGAGCTGCTGCAACATTACGGCACTGATGAGCAGAAAAAGCACTATCTGCCGCGTCTGGCACGTGGTCAGGAGATCCCTTGCTTTGCGCTAACCAGCCCGGAAGCGGGTTCCGATGCGGGCGCTATTCCGGACACCGGGATTGTTTGCATGGGTGAGTGGCAGGGCCAGCAGGTGCTGGGAATGCGTCTGACCTGGAACAAACGCTACATTACGCTGGCACCAATTGCGACCGTGCTTGGGCTGGCGTTTAAACTCTCCGACCCGGACAAACTGCTCGGCGGAGACGAAGATTTAGGCATTACCTGTGCGCTGATCCCGACCACCACACCGGGCGTGGAAATTGGTCGTCGCCACTTCCCGCTGAACGTACCGTTCCAGAACGGACCGACGCGTGGCAAAGATGTCTTCGTACCGATCGATTACATTATCGGCGGCCCCAAAATGGCCGGGCAAGGCTGGCGGATGCTGGTGGAGTGTCTCTCGGTAGGTCGTGGCATCACCCTGCCTTCCAACTCAACCGGCGGCGTGAAGTCGGTGGCGCTGGCAACGGGCGCGTATGCTCACATTCGTCGTCAGTTCAAAATCTCTATCGGTAAGATGGAAGGGATTGAAGAGCCGCTGGCGCGTATTGCCGGTAATGCTTACGTAATGGATGCTGCGGCGTCGCTGATTACCTACGGCATTATGCTCGGTGAAAAACCGGCTGTGCTGTCGGCTATCGTTAAGTATCACTGTACCCACCGTGGGCAGCAGTCGATTATCGATGCGATGGATATTACTGGTGGTAAAGGCATTATGCTCGGTCAGAGCAACTTCCTGGCGCGTGCTTACCAGGGGGCTCCGATTGCCATCACCGTTGAAGGGGCGAATATTCTGACCCGTAGCATGATGATCTTCGGTCAGGGGGCGATTCGTTGTCATCCATATGTGCTGGAAGAGATGGAAGCGGCAAAAAACAATGACGTCAACGCGTTCGATAAACTGTTGTTCAAACATATCGGTCACGTCGGTAGTAACAAAGTTCGTAGCTTCTGGCTTGGTTTGACGCGCGGGTTAACCAGCAGTACGCCAACCGGCGATGCAACTAAACGTTATTATCAGCACCTGAACCGCCTGAGCGCAAACCTTGCCCTACTTTCTGATGTGTCGATGGCGGTGCTGGGTGGTAGCCTGAAACGCCGTGAGCGTATCTCGGCACGTCTGGGGGATATTTTAAGTCAACTTTACCTCGCCTCCGCCGTTTTGAAACGTTATGACGACGAAGGCCGCAATGAAGCTGACCTGCCGCTGGTGCACTGGGGCGTTCAGGATGCGCTGTATCAGGCTGAACAGGCGATGGATGATTTGCTACAAAACTTCCCGAACCGCGTGGTTGCCGGACTGCTGAATGTGGTGATCTTCCCAACCGGTCGTCACTATCTGGCGCCGTCTGACAAGCTGGATCATAAGGTGGCGAAGATTTTACAAGTGCCAAACGCCACCCGTTCTCGCATTGGTCGCGGTCAGTACCTGACGCCGAGTGAGCATAATCCGGTTGGCTTGCTGGAAGAGGCGCTGGTAGATGTGATTGCCGCCGATCCAATTCATCAGCGGATCTGTAAAGAGCTGGGTAAAAATCTGCCATTTACCCGTCTGGATGAACTGGCACACAACGCGCTGGCGAAAGGGCTAATTGATAAAGATGAAGCCGCCATTCTGGTGAAAGCGGAAGAGAGCCGTCTGCGCAGTATTAACGTTGATGACTTTGAACCGGAAGAGCTGGCGACGAAGCCGGTAAAGTTGCCGGAGAAAGTGCGGAAAGTTGAAGCCGCGTAATTGAATAACGGAGCCGAAAGGCTCCGTTTCTTTATCAGCTAATTATTTGAAATTAAATCCATCCGGATGGTTTTCCAGGCTGCCAGTCAACGCCGCGAACAGCACCGTTTTACCATCAATCGAGAGCGCATCGTTCACATTCAGCCAGGTGAGCTTCTCTTGCGAAGTTTTCTCATCAATGGTTGAGAACAGACCCGTCATCTGATTAGATTTCTCGGACCACATCACCGCAATACGTTGCGAGCCGCAATCATGCGGTTTGCACGCACTCATCACCTGATAAGTCTCATCGCCCAACGTTACGGTTTGTGCGGGGGTATAAGTACCGCCTTTCATCACCCAGACTGGTAGCTTATGCCCTTGCACCATCTGATTAAACGCAGCTTTGGTGGCTTCGCCCTTTGCCAGGCTGCTAATTGTTAAATCATCCTGCGCCATTGCACTGGTGGCGATGACCAAAGCGGCGACTGTCGTTATTGCCTTAAACATCATTCCTCCCGAGCTTATCCTGCCCATGTTATTAACACCCTAAAGCCTGGCGATAACACGATATTTTGCAAATCAGATATTTCCAATATCTGCATTTGTTATCAATTTATTCCGCAGTAAGGTAATAGCCTGATAACGTGTTAAAGTTATAAAACCCCTCGAATAAAGGAGTTGTACACCGTGCCTGGTTTGAAGATTACGCTTTTGCAGCAACCGTTGGTGTGGATGGATGGTCCTGCCAACCTGCGCCATTTTGATCGTCAACTGGAAGGTATTACCGGGCGCGATGCGATCGTTCTACCAGAGATGTTCACCAGCGGCTTTGCCATGGAAGCGGCGGTTTCATCGCTATCGCAAGAGAACGTGGTGGACTGGATGAGCGCCAAAGCGCAACAGTGCAATGCGTTGATTGCGGGCAGTGTTGCATTACAAACGGACTCAGGTTCGGTTAATCGCTTTTTGCTGGTTGAGCCGGGCGGCACGGTACATTTTTATGACAAGCGTCATCTGTTCCGCATGGCGGATGAGCATCTGCATTATAAAGCGGGCAATGAGCGAGTGATTGTGGAATGGCGCGGCTGGCGTATTTTGCCGCTGGTGTGCTACGACCTACGTTTTCCGGTGTGGTCGCGCAATTTCAACGATTATGACCTGGCAATCTACGTCGCCAACTGGCCTGCCCCGCGCTCTCTGCACTGGCAGGCTTTGCTGACGGCTCGCGCTATTGAAAATCAGGCGTATGTGGCGGGATGTAATCGCGTGGGTAGCGATGGCAATGGCTGCCACTATCGCGGCGACAGTCGGGTGATTAATCCGCAAGGCGAAACTCTCGCTAGCGCCGAACCACACCAGGCCACACGCATTGATGCAGAACTTTCGATGGTGGCATTACGAGAATATCGTGAAAAATTCCCGGCATGGCAGGACGCGGATGGGTTCAGGTTGCTGTGAGTGGGCGTTGTTTCTAGGGAAGGGGCTGGGTAGACGACCTCCGCAAGGACTGACGCGCGGCCACTGTAATCTCATTGGATTTCTCATCTGTCTTAATCTGCCCAAGGCTCAGACTGTGCATAGTTGAGAACGCACTAATGACATGAATCGCTCCCTTGCGGCGACTCTTATCATAAGAGTGCCGGATCGTTTTTCCATCAATTGCGATAATGTCTTTATCATTTGAGGAATGGCAGTCACGCATCCAGTTAAAATTTTGCAGGACTGATACAGGATACAACGCTAGCAATGGAATCGTGAACGGGGATGCCATTTTTAAAATGACCATATTGCTTCAAAAAATCGAGATGTGTTTTTCCAAAATCCTCTATATCTTCCTATCCTTCAGCCCCGAAAATGACGGCACAAATAGTCAACAGTAGAATATCTGACAAATTATGTTCCACTTTCCAGGCTTGTCTGTAATCAGGGATAATAGAAATATGCTCCATCATTTTTTAAGTACCATTTTGTTCTCCTTATTTATGTAAGGAGTATTTGATTATATATAAGCTGTGAAAAACAGTTTTGAGTAATAAGGAATTACTCAATTATTGAATATATAGTGCGAATTATTTAGTGCAAAAAACAACGTTATGTGATCTTTCCCTGGGGCTGCCCCCCTTAATCACCGCTCACCACAAGCAACTAATCAAGGTAGTTAATCATGGCTGAACACGATATTACGCCAGAAGTCACCATTTCCAAAACACAGCGCCATTACCAGGTGGGCTATGTCAGCGCCCGGCATGAGAACCGTAAAATCGGCATGACCACGTATTACTCACGACCCCCCAGGCTGCACCTTAAAGGCGACTGCTGGCTGAGGCGGGATTTGATACCGGGCGAGGTGTGACGGTGAAGATTTCGGAGGGGCGCCTGACCATCATCGCTGACAGTGACGAGGTGCAGGAGCTACGGGAGGAACTTTATCAGGTTAAACAGGTGGTTAAGGGAATGAAGGCCGGGATATCTGGCGTATTACGCGAGGTATAAAAATAAAAGCTGGGAATATCACGGAGATATTTCCCGGCTTTTTATTTAATAAGAAAAGATCATCGTTCTTCTATATGATAAGTATCCTTATCAGTCCAGTATATAATCTTGTATTTATCAAAATTAATATTCTGTTCTTTATAATACTCCATTACTTCTGATGGATACCAACCATGTCCATATAAAAAAAGAGCACCTTCACTGATTAGCAATCTTATTATTCTTTGTTTATCTTGATCATCGCTTACAGGTAAAATCATAAATTCATCTATTAATGAAAAACCTATCACCTGCATTTTGCTAATCAAACGCTGACCAAAAACTCTTATTTTTACAATGTTCCCAGCGATATCAATAACAATAATGGAATCATTTGGCATATTATTCAATTTACATTCACCCGTATAGTTACTGGAGTTGATGTTGGTATAGAGTTTATCACCATTTCTGGTGCGCCGCCTGGCAAGTGTTGGCCAGGGCCTAAGAAATAATCATTGCCGCTTAATGGACTTCGTGGCTGCATATTAGAAATTCCATCAACTTTTCTGATATTAAATCCATCGCTTAATGATGCCCGGATATAATCCCATATCCTTTTCAATTGTTGAAGCAAGAGATTTAGATATAGTTATTTCTCCATTTTCAATACCATTGAAATATTTCAATGCACCTTCTTTGTCTGTAACAAATGTACCATCACGACCAATTGCAGGATATTGGTCCCAACTTTTTGGACTTATATTATATCCCACATCATCTTGTAACATTTGCGCTTGTCGCGCTCTTGCGCCTTCAACCTTACATAATCCAAGCGGATCAATATATTTGAGAGGGTTTGGTACATACGTGTAACTGTTTAACCCGCCTCTCAGCCCTATCGGATCCTGGCTGATAAACCTCCCGCACTCCGGCGCATAA
>NZ_AEJZ01000135.1:0-21299 GCF_000208525.1 Escherichia sp. TW14182 | reverse complement strand
GCCTGATAAGCGTAGCGCATCAGGCAATTCTGCTTTACTTCGCTTTGGCAGTTTCTTCGCCGACCAGACCTATCTTCAGATAACCCGCCTGATGCAGCGTATCCATGACCTTCATCAACGTCTCGTAATCAACGGTTTTATCCGCACGGAAGAAGATGGTGGTATCTTTCTTACCTTCGGTTAACGCATTCAGCGCCGTAACCATCGTTTCATCGGTGACCGGATCGTTACCGATAAACATCGAGTTGTCCGCCTTCACCGACAGATAAACCGGTTTTTCCGGGCGCGGCTGCGGCGTGCTGGTAGAAGCAGGCAAGTTCACCTTCACATCTACCGTCGCTAACGGTGCCGCCACCATAAAGATAATCAGCAAAACCAACATCACGTCGATAAACGGCGTCACGTTGATATCATGCATTTCGCCGTTATCGTCGAGGTTTTCGTTAAGATGCATTGCCATAGCGCATTACCCTGCACGTAATTTCTGTGCGACACGAACCGGATGCGCAGCGGCGCTGGCTTCCAGATCCAGGTCACGACTTTGCAGCAACAATACCTGCGCTGCAACATCACCCAGCATCGCTTTAAAGCCGCCAATTTGGCGCGCGAATACGTTATAGATAACGACCGCCGGAATCGCTGCCACCAGACCGATTGCTGTTGCCAACAATGCTTCTGCGATACCCGGCGCAACCACCGCCAGGTTGGTGGTCTGCGTTTGCGCAATACCGATAAAACTGTTCATGATGCCCCAGACCGTACCAAACAGCCCCACAAACGGCGAAATCGCGCCAATGGTTGCCAGATAGCCGTTACCGCGTCCCATTTGACGCCCCACAGCGGCGACCCGACGCTCCAGGCGGAAGCTGGTACGCTCTTTAATACCTTCGTTATCGTCGCTGCCTTCTGACAGTTCCAGCTCGTTCTGCGCTTCATTGAGCAAATGCAGGCTTAAGCTTTTGCTACCAAAATCAGCGGCGATATCGTTGGCCTGGTTTAGGGAACGCGCTTCAGCCAGCAGTTGCTGCTCGCGCTTAAGACGGCGCTTCTGATTGAAGAACTCTACGCTCTTACTGAAGAAGATTGCCCAAGTGACAACGGAGGCCAAAATAAGCCCAATCATCACGCACTTAACGACAATATCGGCGTGCTGATACATACCCCAGACGGAAAGGTCCGTCTGCATTAAATTATTACCCACTGTGTATCTCCAGGACACAAGTCACAAAATCTGCGCATAATAATATCAAAACGACGTCGAATTGATAGTCGTTCTCATTACTATTTGCATACTGCCGTACCTTTGCTTTCTTTTCTTTGCGTTTACGCAGTAAAAAAGCCACCAGAACGCCATTTGCGAAAATTTTCTTCTTTATGCCAATTCTTCAGGATGCGCTCGCTGTTATTCATGCTAGTTTAGACATCCAGACGTATAAAAACAGGAATCCCGACATGGCGGACAAAAAGCTTGATACTCAACTGGTGAATGCAGGACGCAGCAAAAAATACACTCTCGGCGCGGTGAATAGCGTGATTCAGCGCGCCTCTTCGCTGGTTTTTGATAGCGTTGAAGCGAAAAAACATGCGACGCGTAATCGCGCCAACGGCGAATTGTTCTATGGACGGCGCGGAACGTTAACCCACTTCTCGTTACAAGAAGCAATGTGCGAACTGGAAGGTGGCGCCGGCTGTGCACTGTTTCCTTGCGGTGCGGCCGCCGTTGCCAATTCCATTCTTGCTTTTGTCGAACAGGGCGATCATGTATTGATGACCAATACCGCCTATGAACCGAGTCAGGATTTCTGTAGCAAAATCCTCAGCAAACTGGGCGTAACGACATCGTGGTTTGATCCGCTGATTGGCGCGGATATCGTTAAACATCTGCAGCCAAACACTAAAATCGTCTTTCTGGAATCGCCAGGCTCCATCACTATGGAAGTCCACGACGTTCCGGCGATTGTTGCTGCCGTGCGCAGTGTCGTGCCAGACGCCATCATTATGATCGATAACACATGGGCTGCCGGGGTGCTTTTTCAAGCTCTTGATTTTGGTATTGATATTTCGATTCAGGCGGGAACCAAGTATCTGATAGGTCACTCGGATGCCATGATCGGCACCGCAGTATGCAATGCCCGTTGCTGGGAGCAACTACGGGAGAACGCTTATCTGATGGGACAAATGGTCGATGCCGATACCGCTTATATGACCAGCCGTGGCCTGCGCACATTAGGTGTGCGTTTGCGTCAACATCATGAAAGCAGTCTGAAAGTGGCTGAATGGCTGGCAGAACATCCGCAAGTAGCGCGAGTTAACCACCCTGCTCTGCCGGAAAGTAAAGGTCACGAATTCTGGAAACGAGACTTTACAGGCAGCAGCGGGCTATTTTCCTTTGTGCTTAAGAAAAAACTCAACGATGAAGAACTGGCGAACTATCTGGATAACTTCAGTTTATTTAGCATGGCCTACTCGTGGGGCGGTTATGAATCGTTGATCCTCGCGAATCAGCCGGAACATATCGCCGCCATCCGCCCACAAGGAAAGATTGATTTCAGCGGCACATTGATTCGCCTGCATATTGGTCTGGAAAACGTCGACGATCTGATTGCCGATCTGAACGCGGGATTTACCCGAATTGTGTAACATTGCCAAATTTGGACAATTTTGCAGACATTTAATTGTGAATAGTCTTAAATTGTTGCGTCCGGGATCAAGGCGTCCCGGACAATTCAGGAGTACAATAGGCAAATAAAGGCTTAAACGCTGTTCCACAGGAAAGTCCATGGCTGTTATTCAAGACATTATCGCTGCGCTCTGGCAACACGACTTTGCCGCGCTGGCGGATCCTCATATTGTTAGCGTTGTTTACTTTGTCATGTTTGCCACGCTGTTTTTAGAAAACGGTCTGCTGCCCGCTTCATTTTTGCCAGGCGACAGCTTGTTGATACTGGCTGGCGCACTGATTGCCCAGGGGGTGATGGATTTTCTGCCAACAATCGTGATTCTGACTGCCGCAGCCAGCCTGGGCTGCTGGCTAAGCTATATTCAGGGGCGTTGGCTAGGTAATACCAAAACGGTGAAAGGCTGGCTGGCACAGCTTCCGGCCAAATATCATCAGCGCGCCACCTGTATGTTTGACCGCCACGGTTTGCTGGCTTTGCTGGCTGGACGTTTTCTTGCATTTGTCCGCACGCTGCTACCAACCATGGCGGGAATTTCCGGGTTGCCAAACCGCCGCTTCCAGTTTTTCAACTGGTTAAGTGGATTGCTATGGGTCAGCGTGGTGACCAGTTTTGGTTATGCCTTAAGCATGATCCCGTTCGTTAAGCGCCATGAAGATCAGGTGATGACGTTCCTGATGATCCTGCCGATTGCCCTGTTAACCGCAGGCCTGTTAGGCACGCTGTTTGTGGTGATTAAAAAGAAATACGGTAACGCCTGACGTTTTTCTCCGTTCCCGGCGACTTGTCCGGGAACACATTTAACTCCCTTGCATCGCCCGCATTCTTGCCGCATCTTCCCCCGGCGTCACACCGAAGTAGCGTTTAAACTCACGGCTAAATTGCGACGCACTTTCGTAGCCGACGCGCATCGCCGCCGCGCTGGCCTTCATGCCATCATGGATTATCATCATCCGTGCCTTATGCAGTCGGTAGTTCTTCAAATACTGCAACGGCGAGGTGCTGGTGACAGACTTAAAATTATGGTGGAACGCCGAAACGCTCATGTTGGCTTCTGCCGCCAGTTGCTCGACGCTCAGGTTTTCAGTGTATTTATTCTCAATCCGTTTCAACACGCGGCTAATCAGGCTGAAATGAGTCTGCCGACTGACCAGCGCCAGTAACGCACCGCCGCAAGGTCCGGTCAGCACGTAGTAAAGAATTTCGCGAATGATCTGTTTACCGAGAATGCGCGCATCCAGCGGTCGCTCCATCACATCCAGTAACCGCTCCGCCGCGCATAAAATCTCTTCTGACAACGTAGCGGAGTTTATACCACTGGCAGCCATCGACGGCTGGAAATGCTCATCCTCACCAATGTCCATCAACAGTTCCTGTAACTGCAAAATATCAACATTGAGACGTAAACCCGCTAATGGCACTTCCGGCGTGGCATAGGTTTCGCACTCAAACGGTAACGGCACCGTCAGCAGCAGATATTCATTGGCATCATAACGAAACACGCGCTCATTGATATAGCCGATTTTATGCCCGGAAAAGAGAATTATGATGCCAGGCTCATACATCACCGGCGTACGTGCGCCGGGGTTCTCGCCATACAATAAGCGCACATCGGGCAGCAATTCAGACAAACTATTTTCTTTATTTTTCAGATTATTAATTTTGTCCGTCAGCAGGCGGCAAATCTCTTCACGTTTCATATCGCGTAATTTCTTAAGAATAATGCGTCAATTTGATTGTGCGCAATTTTGTACTATTTCTCCAGTGCTCTGGAGAAATAGGCAAGACATTGGCAGAAATGAGCATTGAGAGCAGCGACGCTGGCGACCACAATGAAAAACATCAGGCAGACCGATCTCTGCCCTCATATTGGCCCAGCAAAGGGAGCACGTAATGAACAACTTTAATCTGCACACCCCAACCCGTATTCTGTTTGGTAAAGGCGCTATCGCTGGTTTACGCGAACAAATTCCTCACGATGCTCGCGTATTGATTACCTACGGCGGCGGCAGCGTGAAAAAAACAGGCGTTCTGGATCAAGTTCTGGATGCGCTGAAAGGTATGGACGTGCTGGAGTTTGGCGGTATTGAACCAAACCCGGCTTATGAAACGCTGATGAACGCCGTGAAACTGGTTCGCGAACAGAAAGTGACTTTCCTGCTGGCGGTTGGCGGCGGTTCCGTACTGGACGGCACCAAATTTATCGCCGCAGCGGCAAATTATCCTGAGAACATCGATCCGTGGCACATTCTGCAAACGGGCGGTAAAGAGATTAAAAGCGCCATCCCGATGGGCTGTGTGCTGACGCTGCCAGCGACCGGTTCAGAATCCAACGCAGGTGCGGTTATCTCCCGTAAAACCACCGGCGACAAGCAGGCGTTCCATTCTGCCCACGTTCAACCCGTATTTGCCGTGCTCGATCCGGTTTATACCTACACCCTGCCGCCGCGCCAGGTGGCTAATGGCGTAGTGGATGCCTTTGTACACACCGTGGAACAGTATGTTACCAAACCGGTTGATGCAAAAATTCAGGATCGCTTCGCAGAAGGCATTTTGCTGACGCTTCTCGAAGATGGTCCGAAAGCCCTGAAAGAGCCAGAAAACTACGATGTGCGCGCCAACGTCATGTGGGCAGCGACTCAGGCGTTGAACGGTTTGATCGGCGCCGGCGTACCGCAGGACTGGGCAACACATATGCTGGGACACGAACTGACTGCGATGCACGGTCTGGATCACGCGCAAACGCTGGCTATTGTCCTGCCTGCTCTGTGGAATGAAAAACGCGACACCAAGCGCGCGAAACTGCTGCAATATGCTGAACGCGTCTGGAACATCACTGAAGGTTCCGACGATGAGCGTATTGACGCCGCAATTGCCGCTACCCGCAACTTCTTCGAGCAATTGGGCGTGCCGACCCGCCTGTCCGACTACGGTCTGGACGGCAGCTCCATCCCGGCATTGCTGAAGAAACTGGAAGAACACGGCATGACCCAACTGGGCGAAAATCATGACATTACGCTGGATGTCAGCCGCCGCATTTACGAAGCCGCTCGTTAAGCTTTTTCCTCCTCAAACTTTCGTTTTTGGGTATTTCGTCCAGACTTAAGTTCACACCAACTCACCGGAGCAGGCTCCGGTGAGTTCATATAAAAGGAGGAACGTATGGCTAATCCAACCGTTATTAAGCTACAGGATGGCAATGTCATGCCCCAGCTGGGACTGGGCGTCTGGCAAGCAAGTAATGAGGAAGTTATCACCGCTATTCAAAAAGCTCTGGAAGTGGGTTATCGCTCAATTGATACCGCTGCTGCCTATAAAAACGAAGAAGGTGTCGGCAAGGCGCTGAAAAATGCCGCACTTGCCAGAGAAGAGTTGTTCATTACAACCAAGCTGTGGAACGACGACCACAAACACCCCCGCGAAGCACTGCTCGACAGCCTGAAAAAACTCCAGCTTGATTATATAGACCTTTACTTAATGCACTGGCCCGTTCCCGCTATCGATCACTATGTCGAGGCGTGGAAAGGAATGATCGAGCTGCAAAAAGAGGGATTAATCAAAAGCATTGGCGTCTGTAACTTCCAGATCCACCACCTGCAACGTCTGATCGACGAAACTGGCGTGACGCCTGTTATTAATCAAATCGAACTTCACCCGCTGATGCAGCAACGCCAGCTTCATGCCTGGAATGCCACGCACAAAATCCAGACCGAATCCTGGAGTCCATTAGCGCAAGGTGGGAAAGGCGTTTTCGATCAGAAAGTCATTCGCGACCTGGCGGATAAATACGGCAAAACACCGGCACAAATTGTTATCCGCTGGCATCTGGATAACGGTCTGGTGGTGATCCCGAAATCGGTCACGCCTTCACGCATTGCCGAAAACTTTGATGTCTGGGATTTCCGTCTCGACAAAGACGAACTTGGTGAAATCGCAAAACTCGATCAGGGTAAACGTCTCGGTCCCGATCCCGACCAGTTCGGCGGCTAACGGGCAAATTCTCCCGGTAGCGGTAATGTTCCGCTACCGGACTTTTCAGAAATCATTTATTCCCCTCACCTCCCGCCCGTTGTTACTCTCCCCTGCTCAGAAATGCCAAATTTAAGGACATCATCATGCAGAGCTGGGAGCTCTTTAATCAACAAAGCATCTACAATATGGA
The DNA here is from genome assembly GCF_000208525.1 of Escherichia sp. TW14182. Classification (NCBI taxonomy): domain Bacteria; kingdom Pseudomonadati; phylum Pseudomonadota; class Gammaproteobacteria; order Enterobacterales; family Enterobacteriaceae; genus Escherichia; species Escherichia sp. TW14182. Next base: position 14,459 of record NZ_AEJZ01000135.1, on the reverse strand, counting down.
TAAACACGACGGTGAGGTCAAAAACAGATGAAAATAATACTTCTGTTTTTGGCGTTTTTTGCAAGCTTCACTACTCAAGCCCAATCATCCTCGCTGACTGTAGAACAGACAGTTCGCCAGATTTATCAAAACTATAAATCTGATGCCAGCGCGCCTTATTTTGGTGAGACAGGAGAGCAGGCGATAACGTCTGCACGCATACAAAAGGCACTTACCCTGAATGATAATCTCACGCTGCCGGGCAATATTGGCTGGCTGGATTATGATCCGATTTGTGATTGTCAGGATTTTGGCGATCTGGTGTTAGAAAGCGTAGTGGTTACTCAAACGGATACCGATCATGCAGATGCCGTTGTGCGTTTCCGTACCTTTGACGACGATAAAGAAAAGACCACGCAAACGCTGAAAATGGTGGCAGAAAATGGTCGTTGGGTCATTGATGATGTCATCAGCAACCATGGTAGCGTCTGGCAGGCAGTTAATAGCGAGAATGAAAAAATCCTGGCAACACTGGCTTCATTACAAAAAGAAGAGCCTGAAGCCTTTGTCGCTGAACTGTTTAAACATATTGCCGATTATAGTTGGCCCTGGACATGGGTTGTTTCCGACACCTATCGCCAGGCAGTCAATGAATTTTATAAAACCACCTTCAATAAAAACGGCAATTTCGATCAAGAGATGCAAATAGAACGGCAATTTATTTACGACAACCCGATTTGTTTTGGTGAAGAGTCGCTATTTGCTCGTGTTGATGAAATTCGTGTCCAGGAAAAAACCGCCGATTCCGCCCGTATTCATGTTCGTATTGCGCTGAACAATGGTAACAGTGAAGAGCAGGATTTAGTTTTACATAGGCGCGAAGGAAAGTGGGAAATTGCCGATTTTATCCGTCCAGGCAGCGGTAGCTTGCTTAAACAGATTGAAACGAAAACCGCCGCCAGATTAACGCAATGAACTGAATAAAATAAAAATTAGTCGGAACAATAAATAAAAGGGAGCACGATATGAAAACGATTTTCACCGTGGGAGCTGTTGTTCTGGTAACCGGCTTATTAAGTGGTTGCGTCAATGAGCAAAAGGTCAATCAACTGGCAGGTAATGTACAAACATTAAATGCCAAAATCGCCCGGCTAGAGCAGGATATAAAAGCATTACGCCCGCAAATTTACGCCGCCAAATCCGAAGCTAACAGAGCCAATACACGCCTTGATGCGCAGGACTATTTTGATTGCCTGCGCTGCTTGCGTATGTATACGGAGTGATAAAAATATCCCCGGTAGCATTCAGTTACCGGGGATGTTTTTTTAACGTCCAGTCGCCGCTTTAGGACGTTTCTTCGCACCGGCATTCATCGGGCGAGGTTGCGCAGACGGCGCTTTCTTTGCTCCGGCAGGCGTCTGGCGCTGGGTCGCCATCGGCGTATGTTTGGTCAACGCCGGACGGGTATTACGGTTCTGACGGCGAGCTTCGCGCATCTCTTCAATGGTTGGCGCAGGCACTAAGCAATCGCGACGGCTGCCAATCAGATGCTTTTTACCCATCGCTTCCAGCGCCTGGCGGATTAACGGCCAGTTTGCCGGATCGTGGTAACGCAACAACGCTTTATGCAGACGACGCTGTTTGTCACCCTTCGGCACGAAAACGTCTTCGCTCTTATAACCAATCTTCGCCAGCGGGTTTTTGCCGGTGTAATACATAGTGGTCGAGTTAGCCAGCGGCGACGGGTAGAAGTTCTGTACCTGGTCGAGGCGGAAGCGGTGCTTTTTCAGCCACAGCGCCAGATTCACCATATCTTCATCGCGCGTACCGGGGTGTGCCGAGATGAAATACGGGATCAAATACTGCTCTTTACCTGCCTGTTTCGAGTAGGTATCGAACAACTCTTTAAAGCGGTCATAGCTGCCCATGCCCGGCTTCATCATCTTCGACAACGGCCCTTCTTCGGTATGTTCCGGGGCAATCTTCAGATAACCGCCGACGTGATGGGTCGCCAGCTCTTTGATATAGCGCGGATCTTCCACGGCGATGTCATAACGTACGCCGGAAGCGATCAGGATCTTTTTAATGCCTTTCAGATCGCGCGCACGGCGATAGAGGTTGATCGTCGGTTCGTGGTTAGTGTCCATATGCGGACAAATATCCGGATAAACGCACGACAAACGACGGCAGGTTTGCTCAGCGCGTGGCGATTTGCAGCGCAACATATACATGTTGGCAGTTGGCCCACCGAGATCGGAAATTACGCCCGTAAAACCTGGAACGGTGTCGCGGATCGCTTCGATCTCATTGATGATCGAATCTTCCGAACGGCTCTGAATAATGCGCCCTTCATGCTCGGTAATAGAACAGAAAGAACAGCCACCAAAGCAGCCACGCATAATGTTGACCGAGAAACGAATCATTTCGTAAGCCGGAATACGGGCATTACCATAGGCCGGATGCGGCACGCGCTTGTACGGCAGCGCAAAGACGCTATCCATCTCTTCGGTAGAAAGCGGAATAGCAGGCGGGTTGATCCACACATAGCGGTCGCCGTGTTTTTGCATCAATGCGCGGGCGCAGCCTGGGTTAGTTTCGTGGTGCAGAATGCGCGAAGCATGGGCGTACAGGACTTTATCGCCCTTCACTTTCTCGAAAGAAGGCAGCAACACGTAGGTTTTTTCCCATGGTTTCGGGCGCGGCGGCTGCACAGTTACAGCTTTAGCTTCCTGCTTTTTCGGGGCCACCGGTTTGTTATCCGCGCACGGCAGATCTTCGCCATACGGATGCGGGATTGGGTCGATTTTCCCTGGGGTATCAAGACGGGTGGAATCCACACCGCTCCAGCCAGGCAGCGCCTCTTTTACGATAATTGCGGTATTACGCACATCGCGGATTTCACTAATCGGCTCACCCATCGCCAGACGATGCGCCACCTCCACCAACGGACGCTCACCGTTACCGAACATCAGCATGTCGGCTTTCGAATCCACCAGCACGGAACGGCGCACGGTATCGGACCAGTAATCATAATGCGCGGTACGGCGCAGACTAGCCTCAATACCGCCGAGGATCACCGGCACATCTTTCCACGCCTCTTTACAACGCTGGGTATAAACCAGTGTGGCGCGATCCGGTCGCTTACCCGCGACGTTATCCGGCGTGTAGGCATCGTCATGACGTAAACGGCGATCGGCAGTGTAACGGTTGATCATCGAATCCATGTTGCCAGCAGTAACACCAAAAAACAGATTCGGTTTACCCAGACGCATAAAGTCGTCTTTGCTGCTCCAGTCCGGTTGGGCGATGATCCCGACACGAAAGCCCTGCGCTTCCAGCATACGACCGCAAATCGCCATCCCAAAGCTTGGGTGATCGACATACGCGTCGCCAGTAACCAAAATGATGTCGCAGCTATCCCAGCCAAGTTGATCCATCTCTTCACGAGACATCGGCAAAAACGGTGCCGGTCCAAAACAGGCGGCCCAGTACTGCGGCCAGGAGAACAGGTCGCGATCCGGTTGGATCAGGGAGATAGAGCTCATTTTGCTTCCAGAAATGATAAAAAAATAATCAAAGGCCGGGGATTATAAGCCGGAACGAAAGAGAAATCGAAAGGTATTCCATACTCGCCCTCCCAGGGCGAGTATGAAGATTACGGTACTGGATTGACCAGCAACTGCCCAATAGAGCCGCGATCCGCCATTTCCAGTGTCTGGCTACCAAAGTAAAACGGGAAATGCGCCCAGGAAGGCTGGCCGTAATAAACAAGCAGTTCCACTTGTCCATCAACCCAGACGGTATCTTTCCAGCCTCTGTCTTCCGGGAATGGCATTGCGCCATTAACATTACGGATCTGGAACATCACACCTTCAATATGGAATGATTGCGGTTCATCCGCGCGTACCGTCCAGCGTTCCCACGTTCCCTGCTGGGCAGCAACGTCAATGCGGTTAACGTCCCATAGCTGCCCGTTAATGCCGGGATCATCGCCCAGGCTTATATCACGGCTGCGAATCGGCGAACCAGCCATTATTTCAGTCGGCAGCAGGCGCATCGGCAGGCTGTCAGTCACCAGCGGCAGAAGGCCGGTCGGGCGCAGCGTTAGCACCAGCGTAGAAACCAGAATGCTGGACGGCTCAAAGAAGCCGCGAATACGATCAACAATGCTCGCCGCTTCGCCACAGGTGATCGACACTTCATCACCGTTGCTCATATCCACCAGTATTTCACGGCGTTCGCCCGGTGCCAGCGAAAGCTGCTTCACCGATACAGGAGCAGGCAGGAATCCCTGATCGCCAGAAATCACATGTAACGGGCGACCATCGCTCATCTGTAGTTGATAGCGACGGGAGTTCGATGCGTTCAGCAGACGCAGGCGCACCCAACCGCGCGAAACTTCAACGTACGGGCTTTGTACACCGTTGACCAGCAGCGTATCGCCAACAAAGCCGCCGCTTCCCGGTTCGTTGTATTCTGGCGTACCAAAGTTATCCAGCCGTTTATCCTGAATAATGACCGGAAAATCATCCACACCATAATGGTTAGGAATGGGCAGCGACTTGCTGACTTCATCTTCCACCAGCCACATCCCGGCAAGGCCGTTATAGACCTGCTGCGCCGTGCGGTTGGGGGTATTGGCGTGATACCACAAAGTCGCAGCATTCTGGCGAATTGGCAGCACAGGCGCCCAGTCAGCGTTTGGCGACATCATGCGTGCCGGACCGCCCATCAGTGGGCCTGGCACTTGTAACCCAGCCACTGTCATTGAGACGTTTTCTGTCAGTCGGTTGCTGTAAATCAGCTTAACATCGTCGCCCTTCCAGACGCGGATAGTCGGCCCAAGGTAGCGACCATTGATACCCCAAACCGACGCGCGCGTTCCTGGCGTAAATGACCAGTGCGCGCGCTGTACTGTCATAAATAACGGTTGCCCACGGCGAGATTCAAGCAGCGGCGGAACGGGCAGTGGTTGCTGTTGACCGGCTGCGCTTGCCTTCAGGGGGACAGCACCTGCACACAGTGCAATCCCCGATGCCTGAATGAACTGACGCCGACTGAGTGACATATTTGCTCCATGTAAAACTGGCTAAAGTAATACCGTGCAGGAAAACATCCCCGCAAAAAACAGATTGCCGACTTAAACTTTTCCGGCGGCTTCGCGCTCTGCGACTTCTTTATCGAGCTCGGCGATTTTTTGTTCCATTATCGAACGACAATGAGCAGCCAGCTCGCGAACCTGATCTTTACCATATTGACTGACGTCAATCGGCGGCAGCATTTCTACGATCACTAAACCATTATTCAGTCGATTAAGATTAATCTTATTCGAAGTCGTGGAAACACACACGGGAATAATCGGGACGCCTGCCGCAATTGCCGCATGGAATGCCCCTGTTTTAAACGGCAGCAGGCCGCGACCACGGCTACGCGTTCCTTCCGGGAACATCCAGATGGAAATACGGCGCTTTTTGAAGTGGTTCACGACTTCCGCGATGGTGCCATGCGCCTTAGTACGGTTGTTTCTGTCGATCAATAAGTTGCCGGTTAACCAGTACAACTGCCCAAAGAAGGGGATCCACAGCAAACTCTTTTTACCCACTGTGACCGTCGGTGGCTGCACGATGTTCGATGCTGTCACCATGTCATAGTTGTTCTGGTGGTTAGCAATATAGATAGCATTACCATAGCTTTCAGCATCAGCAGGTTTGCGGCACTCAACTTTCAGCCCATATAGCGGCGCAAGGCGCCCAAACATATGCCCGAAGGTGGCTACATGCTTTGGATTTCGCGGGCTGAAAAGGCAGTAAATGGAGCCGAAAACACAGACTAAGATACTGTAAATAACGGTAATAATAAGACGAAAGATATATAGCATAACACCCTCTGAAGATCTGAGAGACTGGCATTGTACGTCACCTGAAATCAGGTTAGGGCATTGTTAAAAGCCGCTCTCTGGAAAAGCGTATTGTTAATCGCAACGCATGAATAAACAACGGTTTCAAGGGAATTTTTATCGTTTCCGGGGGTTGAATACGCTGCCGGATGACGACTTAACGTTTCATCCGGCATTCCTTGCAAACGGGAGAAAGCCCCCCTCCGGCATATTACTCTTCGCTATCGCCGCTGCTGGCGCGGTGAGGGGAGTCAATCTCGACACGGTCGATACGCTGTAAACCGCGCATCAAGGTGCCACGGCGACCACGCTCACCAGTCACTTTCAGCAACTCTTCCGGGCGCAGTTTAATTTTGCGTTTCCCGACATGAATAGTCAGAGTGCTCTGCGGCGGCAGTACATACAGGTGTGCCAGACCATCCTCGCCTCGCGCGGCTTCTGCCGACGGGATGTTGATGATCTTGTTGCCTTTACCCTTCGACAGTTGCGGAAGCTCGCTTACCGGGAACATCAACATGCGTCCTGCCAGGGTGATAGCCAGTAGCATATCAGAAGCATCTTCAATCACTACTGGCGGCATAACATGCGCATTTTCAGGTAAGGTAATCAACGCTTTACCAGCACGGTTACGGGCAACAAGATCGTTAAAGGTGCAGACGAATCCGTAGCCAGCATCGGAAGCCATCAACAGTTTCTTATCGTCGCTTTCCATTAGCATGTGATCAACTGTGGCACCTGGCGGTAACGTCAGTTTACCGGTGAGTGGTTCGCCCTGACCACGCGCCGACGGCAGCGTAATCGGGTCGATGGCGTAGCTACGGCCGGTAGAATCAACAAATACCACCGGTTGGTTGCTCTTGCCTTTCACCGCCGCTTTGAAGCTATCGCCCGCTTTATAGTTCAGGCCTGGTGCGTCGATGTCATGGCCTTTGGCGCTGCGTACCCAGCCCATCTGTGACAGCACAATGGTAACGGGTTCAGACGGCAGCATGTCGTGCTCGCTCATCGCTTTCGCTTCTTCGCGTTCCTGCAACGGCGAACGGCGATCGTCGCCGTAGGCCTGTGCGTCGGCCTGTAGCTCTTTCTTCAGCAGGTTATTCATCTTGCGCTCGGAAGCCAGAATGCTCTGCAACTGGTCACGCTCTTTTTCCAGTTCGTTCTGCTCACCGCGAATCTTCATCTCTTCCAGTTTGGCGAGATGACGCAGTTTCAGTTCGAGGATCGCTTCCGCCTGGGTTTCCGTAATGCCAAAACGCGACATCAGTGCCGGTTTCGGTTCATCTTCATTACGAATGATCTCAATCACTTCGTCGATATTGAGAAACGCCACCAGCAAACCTTCAAGAATATGCAGGCGCTTGAGGACTTTCTCCAGACGATAATTGAGACGGCGGCGCACGGTATCGCGACGGAACACCAGCCATTCGGAGAGGATTTCCAGCAGGTTTTTCACCGCCGGACGCCCATCCAGACCAATCATATTGAGGTTAATACGATAGCTCTTTTCCAGATCGGTCGTGGCAAACAGATGATTCATCACCTGATCCATATCCACACGATTAGAACGCGGCACAATCACCAGACGGGTCGGATTCTCGTGGTCAGATTCATCGCGCAGATCGTCAACCATCGGCAGCTTTTTGTTGCGCATTTGCGCAGCAATTTGCTCCAGTACGCGAGCGCCAGAAACCTGATGCGGTAAGGCGCTGATCACTACCGCGCCATCTTCTTTCTTCCACACCGCGCGCATACGCACAGAACCACGACCGTTCTCGTAAATTTTACGGATTTCGGCGCGGGAGGTGATGATTTCCGCTTCAGTCGGGTAGTCTGGGCCCTGCACGATATCCAGCAACTGGTCGAGCGTGGTTTTCGGCTGGTCGATTAACGCGATTGCCGCCTGTGCGACTTCACGCAGGTTATGTGGCGGAATGTCCGTCGCCATCCCGACAGCAATACCGGTGGTGCCGTTAAGCAAAATATTCGGCAGGCGGGCAGGCAGTATTTTCGGCTCCTGCAACGTGCCGTCGAAGTTTGGCACCCAGTCCGCCGTCCCTTGCCCCAGCTCACTCAGTAACAGCTCAGAATATTTCGACAGGCGGGATTCGGTATAACGCATTGCCGCGAACGATTTCGGATCGTCCGGTGCCCCCCAGTTTCCCTGCCCATCAACCAGCGGATAACGGTAAGAAAACGGCTGAGCCATTAGTACCATCGCTTCATAGCAGGCGCTGTCACCGTGCGGATGGTATTTACCCAGTACGTCACCCACAGTACGGGCCGATTTTTTAAATTTGGCGGTAGCATTCAGACCCAGTTCTGACATCGCATACACAATGCGGCGCTGAACAGGTTTCAGACCATCACCAATAAACGGCAACGCACGATCCATGATGACGTACATGGAGTAGTTTAAGTAGGCGTTTTCCGTAAATTCATGTAGCGCAAGGCGCTCTGCCATATCGCTCATTAATTCTGATTCCTCAACTTATTCGCCAGCCTTCAAAGGGGCAATATTGCCGGAGATACTACATTATCTGTCGCGTCGAGTCACAGGAGATCAGTGTGAATAGTGCCGCCGGACGTGCTCCGACGGCGATAAAGGCATCAATGTGCCTTGATATACAACTCTTTGCTGTAGACATAATCCTGGGGATTATGCAGCGGGAAACCGCCAACGTAGGGTTTAAGCAGTTTGATCAGCGGTTGATAGTAGATGGGGATGAGCGGTGCCTGCTGGTTGATGATCTCTTCTGCCTGCTGATACAACGCATTACGCTTTGTCGCGTCAGTGGTCTGAGCGGCCTGGTTTAGTAACGCGTCATACTTTGCGTTTTTCCAGTGACCGACGTTCTCTTCACTATCGCTTTTAAGCGTGTTCAGGAAGCTGGATGCATCATTATATGTCGCATCCCACGACTGCCGCGACAACATGAAATCACCACTACGCCGGGCATCGAGATACGTTTTCCACTCCATCGTGCGCAGCGTCACCTGTGCGCCAAGCCATTTTTTCCATTCGGAAGACAAGGCTATCGCCGTTTTTTCATGCAGATCGTACTTGTTGTAGAACAGTTCAAAGCGTAGCGGATGAGAGGCGTCGTATCCCGCCTGTTTCAGCAAGGCTTTTGCCATCGCAACGCGCTCACCCATTGGCTTTTGCAGTTCCTCAAACGTTGGCGCACGAAACCCTTCTACCTCTGTCGGCGTCAATGTTGTTGCTGGCGTTCGTAGCCCAAGTATCTTTTGCGCGATTAGCGGCCTGTCAACCGTAAGATACAATGCCCGCCGCACACGGGCATCATCAAACGGCGGTTTCCGGGTGTTGAAGTTGTAATATTCGCTGTTCAGGCGAGGGATTATCCGCAGCTCGCCAGGCAGTGATTTTTCGATTGCAGGAATTTGCTGCGCCGGAACCCAGGTGAGATCAACCTCTCCCGCGCGATAGCGGTTATAACCGGTGACCGAATTATCCAGCGCCAGATACTCAACCTGCTGTAAGACAGTATGCTCGGCATCGCGGTATTCCGGATTTTTTCGGGCTGTAATCTTTTCGTTAACTACCCATTTATCAAGAACAAAAGCACCGTTGTAAACCATATGTTCTGGCTTACTCCAGCTATCGCCATACTTCGCAATCACATGATGCGGAACCGGAAACAGCGTCGGCCAGGCGAGCATGGTCGTGAACCAGGGAACGGGCTGCTCAAGCGTGACTTCAAGAGTGCGGTCATCGGTAGCCTTCACACCCAGCGATGCAACATCCGCTTTGCCTGTCACAATAGCCGCTGCATTTTTAATATGCGCCTGCGCCAGATAGCCGGCAAAAGGGCTTGCCGTTTTGGGGTCAACCGCGCGCTGCCAGCCGAGGACAAAATCCTGTGCCGTTAAGGGCTGACCATCAGACCACTGTAAGCCGTGACGTAAATGGAAAACATAGCGTTTGCCGCTATCTGCCACCTCCCATGATTCGGCCTGAGCGGGTTGCACTTTGCCTTCACTGTCTATCCATACCAGACCTTCAAACAGATCCAGCACAATCTGCGCAGCAGTATTCTCCTCAACCTTTTGCGGGTCGAGCGTACCGGGGTCGCTATGATTGTTGTAACGAAAGACTTGCTGTGGGGCGAGCGGTGTGTTGGCGGGAATGTCAGCAGCATAGAGAGGAGCCGCACTTACCAGGCTGACCAGCCATAATAAATTTCGCGTATACATGGTATTCCTTACCGAAGAAATTATAAGCCCGACAACAATACGCCTGTGACATTGTTAGTTCAAACTTATCGCGAGTGATTTGGCTCACACTCCGGTAAAGATTCCCCCATCACGCCAACGGCACATAGACATCCGTTTCCAGCCGCTGCTCTGACATCCCTTCAGCCAGATTAGTGTAGTGAAACAGTATCGGCGCTTTACGTATTTTCTCGCCGCTTTCAGGCAGCCACTGACGAATGATGCCCCATACCGTGCGCGAAATATCGTCCAGTTCGCCAACGTGACGAGCCACGGCATAACGTCCTCCATCAAGCTCACTATTACTCACGCCATAACGATTCTCCGGAATCGCTTCGCTAACGCTGCCGCAGATATCAAAGCGAAACGCTTCCGGCGCGGTGCTTGCAGGGTCGTCCCAGGCAACACCAAATGTCTGGCTTTGGTTAACAGGAGAAAGCCCCGTCTCTTTGCGCCACATGATAAATTTCGCCACGCTATAGTTGAGCAACTCAGGGCTACAGCGATGCGGCAACAAAGCCACGCGGGTTGAAGGGAAATTGATGATGTTCACGTCCAGTGTCAGGTTTGTCATTTTGCCTCCCTGCGAAATTATTCCCGGGAACGCGTCCCGGGAGCGGTAACAATTACGGATTCACTTTACGAATCTGTTTAACGTCGATCTCAACAGAGTTCCAGTCTTTATCGACCTCCCCCTGAATCTCAACCGTATCTTTCGGTGTAACAGTCACACCGTTCCAGCGTTTGTGGTCGATATCGACATTGATAGTACCGCTGGCATCTTTGAACACGTAGAGATCGTCAGAGATGCGTTCAACGATATTGCCGCGCAGGGTTACCCAGGTATCATCACGCAGGGATTTTGCGTTTTCTACGTTAGTTACACTGCCGTTCGGCCCCTGGAATCCTCCGGTCTGACTTTGTGTTGCCGATGGGCCAGAAAAACCACCCTGCTCTGCTGCCATAACTGGTGCGCTACACAGAGCCATTACTGCAATTACTGCTGCTAATTTTTTCATGTTTGTTACTCCCTTTAATGTCTGTTTTCGAGCATTAAACAAGATACTCCTTAACAACTTCTTAAGAAAAAAAAAGAAAATTTAGTACTGTACAGAGCACGTTACAACACGGTTTACTGGCAACGAATACAGCTATCGCAGGGATGAAAAGATGCGAATTTTACTGATAGAAGATGACATGCTGATTGGCGACGGCATCAAAACAGGTCTTAGTAAGATGGGCTTTAGTGTTGACTGGTTTACGGAAGGTCGTCAGGGAAAAGAGGCGCTTTATAGCGCACCTTATGACGCAGTAATCCTTGATCTAACCTTACCAGGAATGGATGGTCGCGATATTTTGCGCGAATGGCGGGATAAAAGTCAGCGTGAACCGGTACTGATCCTGACCGCGCGCGACGCCCTGGCGGAACGCGTAGAAGGTTTGCGTCTGGGCGCCGACGATTATCTGTGTAAACCTTTTGCCTTAATAGAAGTCGCTGCCAGGCTGGAAGCACTGATGCGTCGAAGCAACGGGCAAGCCAGCAATGAGTTACATCACGGTAACGTAATGCTCGACCCCGGCAAACGTATTGCCACTCAGGCTGGCGAACCCTTAACGCTGAAGCCAAAAGAATTTGCCCTGCTGGAATTACTGATGCGTAACGCTGGTCGGGTACTGCCGCGCAAATTGATTGAAGAAAAACTGTACACCTGGGACGAAGAGGTCACCAGCAATGCCATCGAAGTGCATGTGCATCATCTGCGACGTAAGCTCGGCAGCGACTTTATTCGCACCGTTCACGGTATTGGCTACACATTAGGTGAGAAATGAAATTTACCCAACGCCTTAGTCTGCGAGTCAGACTGACGCTGATCTTTTTGATTCTGGCCTCGGTGACCTGGCTTGTCTCCAGCTTTGTCGCCTGGAAACAAACAATGGATAATGTCGATGAGTTATTCGATACCCAGTTGATGCTGTTTGCCAAACGGTTAAGTACGCTCGATCTTAACGAAATCAATGCGGCAGATCGTATGGCGCAAACACCGAATAAATTAAAACACGGTCACGTAGATGATGATGCGCTGACCTTTGCAGTCTTTACTCACGACGGCAACATGGTTCTTAACGATGGCGATAATGGAGAAGATATTCCCTACAGCTATCAACGGGAAGGTTTTGCTAATGGGCAACTGGTAGGTGAAGACGATCCCTGGCGTTTTGTCTGGATGACGTCACATGATGGTAAATATCGCATCGTTGTTGGCCAGGAGTGGGAATACCGTGAAGACATGGCACTGGCGATTGTCACTGGACAGCTCATTCCCTGGCTTATCGCGCTGCCTATCATGTTGATCATCATGATGGTACTACTGGGCCGTGAACTCTCGCCACTAAACAAACTGGCGCTGGCGCTACGTATGCGCGATCCTGACTCGGAAAAACCGCTCAACGCTGACGGTGTACCCAACGAAGTGCGTCCGCTGGTTGAGTCTCTGAATCAACTTTTCGACCGTACACATGCGATGATGGTTCGTGAACGACGCTTTACCTCCGATGCTGCTCACGAACTGCGTAGCCCGTTAACGGCGCTGAAAGTACAAACCGAAGTCGCACAGCTTTCCGACGACGATCCGCAGGCACGGAAAAAAGCACTGATACAGTTACATTCCGGGATCGATCGCGCCACCCGCCTTGTTGATCAACTGCTCACACTATCGCGGCTCGACTCGCTGGATAACCTTCAGGACGTCGCGGAGATCCCACTTGAAGATCTCCTGCAATCGGCGGTGATGGATATTTACCACACGGCGCAGCAGGCGAAAATTGACGTGCGGCTGACGCTCAACGCACAGGGCATCAAACGCACCGGACAACCGCTATTGCTAAGTTTGCTGGTACGAAATCTGCTGGATAACGCCGTGCGCTACAGCCCACAAGGCAGCGTGGTGGACGTCACGCTGAATGCCAATAATTTCATCGTGAGGGATAACGGTCCCGGTGTGACGCCAGAGGCGCTGGCGCGAATCGGCGAACGTTTCTATCGTCCACCGGGACAAACCGCCACCGGCAGTGGGCTTGGGCTGTCGATTGTCCAACGAATTGCCAAATTGCATGGCATGAATGTTGTGTTTGGGAATGCGGAACAAGGTGGATTTGAGGCGAAGGTGAGCTGGTAGTGGTGATATTGTTGCAAAATTCGCAAAAGACTTTGCACATTTTGCTAATTTCACCGTACCGCTCTGTGACGTACTATAGTCGACAAACTTCTCACCTTGAGGATAAAAAATGAGCAATATCCTGATTATCAACGGCGCGAAGAAATTCGCCCACTCCAATGGTCAACTGAACGACACCCTGACCGAAGTCGCGGATGGCACGCTCCGCGACCTCGGGCATGATGTCCGTATCGTTCGCGCCGACAGCGACTACGATGTCAAAGCCGAAGTACAAAACTTTCTCTGGGCTGATGTGGTTATCTGGCAGATGCCTGGCTGGTGGATGGGCGCGCCGTGGACGGTGAAAAAATACATTGATGATGTGTTCACCGAAGGTCACGGTACGCTGTATGCCAGCGATGGTCGTACCCGCAAAGATCCGTCGAAAAAATACGGCTCTGGCGGCCTGGTACAGGGCAAAAAATATATGCTCTCTCTGACCTGGAACGCACCAATGGAAGCCTTCACCGAAAAAGATCAGTTCTTCCACGGCGTCGGCGTTGACGGCGTGTATCTGCCGTTCCATAAAGCAAACCAATTCCTCGGTATGGAACCGCTGCCGACATTTATCGCTAATGACGTGATAAAAATGCCTGATGTTCCCCGCTATACTGAAGAATATCGCAAGCATCTTGTGGAAATTTTTGGTTAACTAGAGCTCTGGCTTTAGAAGGAGTTAACCATGCTTACAGTAATCGCTGAAATCCGTACTCGTCCTGGCCAACATCACCGTCAGGCAGTATTGGATCAGTTTGCTAAAATCGTTCCAATCGTACTGAAGGAAGAAGGTTGCCACGGCTATGCGCCGATGGTGGATTGCGCTGCTGGCGTGAGTTTCCAGTCTATGGCGCCGGACTCTATCGTGATGATTGAGCAGTGGGAAAGCATTGCCCATCTTGAAGCGCATCTGCAAACCCCGCACATGAAAGCATATAGTGAAGCCGTAAAAGGCGACGTGCTGGAGATGAATATTCGTATTCTGCAGCCGGGGCTTTGATGTTCCTGAAAAGAGGCTGGTAATTTTTATCGGCCTGAGACTGATGGCAAACGTAAGATTGCCTGATGCACTACGCTTATCGGGCCTGGCAGAGGATTGCAATATATTGAATTTGCACGATTCTGCAGGCCGGATAAGG
>NZ_AEJZ01000136.1:0-20105 GCF_000208525.1 Escherichia sp. TW14182 | reverse complement strand
GGCGTGAACGCCTTATCCGGCCTACGCGTCCGGCACCTGTCTTTTACATCATTTCAATCACATCATCATCGCCAGGCTTACCGCCGCTTAACGCCTCGTCGAAGTAATGTTTCGGAATGGTATAACGCAAGTGATCCAGGGCAAATTGCATACTGCGATTATCGATCGCATGACCTAAATCCTCCACGATATCCAGCGTCACATCTCCACCGGCGTTAATTAACGCTTCCTGCGCCGCAACCGCGTGAGCCAGATCGATAACCGGATCTTCACCACCGTGGATCAGGTGAATTGTTGTAGCAGTAGAAGCCGTTTCCGGCAGGCTGGCATAGCGTCCGTTAAAGGCGATGACGCGTGAGGCAAGTCCCGGTTCGGCTTTAATACTCTCCAGCGCCATAATGGCCCCTTGTGAGAACCCGATCAGCGCCGTAGCGTTAGCCCCTACTCCGCTCTGTTTCTGCCAGTAGCGTACCGTCTCAATAAACGTCGGCATTATGGCATCCACCCGCGCCTGGCGATTCTCTTCCGTTACGCCCTGCACCGAAAACCATTGACGCCCTGCCGGATTACCGCTCGGCTCAGCACCACCGACACTTACCACCAGCGCATCTGGAAACAACGGTGCAAACCAGCTACCGATTTCCCCCATTGCCACCGGGTTATCCCCGACACCGTGGAAAAGCAGTAACAACTGTTGGGCAGGTTTATCCGGGCTTTGAACAACAAAATGGTCATGTTTCATGGCGAACTCCTTAACTGATGTCATTAATTTTACGCCGCTGACTCACAATGACCATGGGAGAAAATTGAAGGAGTCAGTGAAAAAATTGCCATTGTGTTATGCGATTGCGCAGGCGTTCAGTGCGGACATCATCAAGTGCGAATAGCGCCTGCGCGGCTTCTTCGCGTTGGCAAACCAGCAATGCCTTACGGCCTGAAAGTTTAAGTGTGGTACATAACTGCGCGTCGCTGACGTTTTTCTGCAACCGTCCTCGCAGCGCCGGTAATGCCCGTTCACTGGTTTGCAGCAGGCGTGTTAAACAACCTAACGACGTTAAAAGGGGACGATGGGCGAAAGCAAAACCGGCCAGTTCAAGCCAGTCATTATCAGAAAGCATGATGTCGTTTAACGGATCAACCGAGATGCTTTCACCATTCCATTGCGAGAGAATTTGTGCGTCGCGGCGTAAACGATAATGCTCACATTCTGCCAATTGTTTACCCGCTTCGCTAATGGGTAATAGTGCCATCGCCGTATAACAGCCGCTACTGGCTTCGCGATGATTACCCATCCGTACCAGCACAAAACCGCAGCGTTGCCAGAAACGCCATAATTCCTCGGTGTAGCCAAAACTCACCGAAAGATAGTCGAGGCCATGCATATATTGCACAGCGTCAGCAATAAGTTGCTGCCCTGTACCTTCCCGCTGACGCGCCGGATGGACGGCAATGCGGCTGACACGCCGTCCGCGTAACGTTGCTGCCAGTGGATTGCTACCGTGTGCCGCCAGCGACTGAGCCACCAGGTTGCCACGCGGGCGACGAAAACCCGCCCATACCGCCTGACTGAGCTCTTCAGATAATCCCCCCTCATCCACCAGCCACAGCGCCCCGGCAATCTCGTTTTCGCAAGCAGCTTGTAAAAAATGTTGTCCAGGCGCGTCCATCATCCGGCGTAAATCCAGCGGTGAAGTCCGGTAGTGCGCACCAGACAATAACTGGTAAACCTTTAACGGCGTTTCTGGCTTGCTTCGCCATGAAGTCTGTTCAAATGCAGAAATGGTGATCTTGCCTTGTGGTACGCGCGTGAAGGTTTCATCGTCAAAAACCAGTGCCTCGCTAACCATTTTTTCCAGCGGGCATCCCTGCGCCCAGCGGATCGGCTGTTGCAATTCAAAACGCTGCAAATGCGGGAAGCGGGCGCAAAATTTCAGCAAAAAGCCACGCCCGGTGCCTTCATAGCCCTGCACCGTAGTGGTTAACAAAGTACGCGGAAAGCGTGATACCAGTTGATGTAATAGTGGGGCGGGTATTGCAGCAGCTTCATCGACAACCAGCCAATCAGCTTTTTCATCACTGGACAGCAATGCATCCGGCGCAACAAAACGAAACTTCTCTCCGGCAAATTGTGCCAGCACATTCGTTGCGGCTCTCGCAGGCGCAGTGACTATCGCACTGCCAGCGATACGGGAAATGAGTTGCCCTGCCAGCGCCGACTTACCGCGTCCGCGCGCAGCAGTTACCGCTGCCACGCCCGGTGGCATAGTCAGAAGCTGTTGTAGTATCTGTTGTTGTTCTGGTTGCGGTGCGCCGGTAGCGGATTGCCAGTCAGTACGGGGAGCAAAATGCGCCAACGTGAACGGCTGATTTTGCCGCCAGAGGATAGCGTCGTTATCCGCCGTAAGTACGCGTTTGAGATGCTGGACAAAATGCGGTGTAGCGATGGGACTGGCGCAATCACTCCAGCGCAGCGAATCAGCATCGGGATGGTTTTCCCATTCTTCCCATACAGGGAGTAACAAAACCAGCCAACTGCCCGCTTTCAGCGTTCCACCAAGCGCCGCAAAGGCTGCGGCATCAAAGCCCTGGCGAGCATCGAATACCGAATGCTGGAACTCGCGCCCAAGTAAAGTTTGTAGCGCCGCTGGCGTACAGTGGTTTTCAGAAGTTGGCTGCGGCGATACCCACAGCCAGTCGCCAGGTAATGCGTCACGCAATTTGAGTGCATGTTCACAGCACCAGCATGCATCCCCGCTCAACACCAACAGGCGGCGAATCCCTTCGCGTTTCATTTGCGCTGTGAATGTGTGTAGCGCGGTCAGTTCAGCCATCCCTGCCCCGAAAGTTAAATGCTTTTACCGAAAGTATTGCATTGTGCCGGATCGCCGCTGTCGAAACCACGTTTAAACCAGCTATAGCGTTGTTGGGATGTACCATGAGTAAAGCTGTCCGGCACTACCCGCCCCTGACTTTGCTGCTGTAAGCGGTCATCGCCGATGGCTTGCGCCGCATTCAGCGCCTCTTCCAGATCGCCAGTTTCCAGAACGCCTTGTTGCTGCATACTGTGCCCCCAGACACCGGCAAAACAGTCGGCCTGGAGTTCCATACGCACAGATAAGCGGTTCACTTCCGCCTGCGTCGCGTTTTGTTGCAATTGACGGACTTTCGGTTCAATGCCTAACAGTTTCTGCACATGATGACCGACTTCATGGGCGATAACGTATCCCTGAGCGAAATCACCATCCGCGCCCAGTTTGTCTTTCATGTCATCATAGAAAGAGAGATCGATATAGACCGTACCATCCGCCGGGCAATAGAACGGCCCCATAATGGACTGTCCGGCGCCGCAACCGGTGCGTGTCATTCCGCGATACATCACCAGCTTCGGTTGCTGATAAGTCTTACCCATCTTCTCGAATTGCTGTCCCCAGGTGTCTTCCGTGGTTGCCAGAATTACCGAGGTGAATTTTGCTGCTTCATCTTCATTTGGGCTAATTGAGCGCGTTGATTGCTGTTGGGAAATCGGCTGTCCGGTCATCAACCCAGTTAAATCAACACCATAGTAGCCAGCAACCAGCACCACTACCAGTAAAATCAGCCCACCTTTACCGCTTGGCAGACGGAAACCGGGACCGCCCATTGACGGACCACCAGAGCTGTTTCGCCTGTCTTCAACATTGTCACTTTCACGACGCCCTTGCCAGCGCATAGATACCTCAACAATATATTCATTATAGTGATGATCGTAGGTGCTTCAGAGGAAGATTACCACAGAAAAACGGGAGGAAATGATGGAGGAATGAGCGTTCAATTCACGTATTACAAGAGCGGTCATCTTGCCGTGCCAGCAGCACGGCAAGATGATGAACAGAAAAATCAGTCCAACTGTACACCCAGGCGGCGGGCGACGGCTTCATAGGCCTCGATCAGGCCACCGAGGCTCTGGCGGAAACGGTCTTTGTCCATTTTCTCCAGCGTTTCTTTGTCCCACAGGCGGCTGCCGTCCGGGGAGAACTCATCGCCCAGTACTACTTCACCTTTGTACAGGCCAAACTCCAGCTTGAAGTCGACCAGAATCAAACCAGCATCATCGAACAGTTTTTTCAGCACGTCGTTCGCTTTGTAGGTCAGCTCTTTCATACGCGCCAGGTTCTCTTTGCTCACCCAGCCAAAGGTTTCGCAGTAAGATTCGTTGACCATCGGATCGTGCATGGCGTCGTTTTTCAGGAACAGATCGAACAGCGGCGGGTCCAGCTCAATACCTTCTTCGATTCCAAGACGTTTCACCAGAGAGCCAGCAGCACGGTTACGCACGACACACTCAACCGGCACCATATCCAGCTTTTTCACCAGACATTCAGTATCGGAGAGCAGACGCTCCATTTGAGTCGGGATACCCGCTTCAGCCAGTTTGCTCATAATGAAGTAGTTGAACTTGTTGTTCACCATACCTTTGCGATCAAACTGCTCAATGCGCGCGCCATCACCTGCTGACGTATCATTGCGGAATTCGAGCACCAACAGATCCGGGTTTTCCGTGCTGTATACGGTTTTCGCTTTACCACGATACAACTCAGCTTGCTTTTGCATCTTTATCACTCCTGGGTGTGAATTAACGTTTTAAAATCTTTTGCTGTCTGGTGTGCCGGATATTTTGTCGGATGCGGCGTGAACGCCTTATCTGACCTGTGTCCGACAAACAAATTTCGTGCGAATTAACGCTAAAATCGCGTTTTTCTGCCGACGCACACGTTTGCGTATCATAACAGAAAAAAGGGCCGGATTACTCCAGCCCTGTATTTTTACTTGCTAAACGCTGCCTGGAAGACAGATACCAGTGCGTCGTTTTGGCTTTGAGTCAGCGTATGGCCTTTCGGATCGATGAACTGCAAGCTGCTGCGGTTATCCAAATCACCGACTTGCAGTTTATAGTCACCGGATGCCAGGCCTGGATCGCTCGCGCCCAGTTCCTGCCAGTCGCTGTCAGACAACGGCTTATAGGTCACGGCCATGCTGCCCTGCGAACGGGTGCTGTCGGTCACTTTCATGCCCACTTTTTCCAGCGCCGCTGGCAGACGTTGCCAAACCACGTTGAACGGCCCGCGAACGACCAGCATTGGTAAGCCTGTGTCATCAGCAGCACTTTGTACGTCCATGGTGGTGGAAGCGCGGTTTTGTGCCGCATTAGCCGCATCGGTCACGGATTTATCCAGACCGGCGGAAATGACGTTCATCATCTCCGTGCTGTAACGCTGCATGGAAGCCGCGTCTGCAACCGGTTTGCCCGCCTGCTCCAGGTTCAGCAGTTTCACCGTTACCGCCTGCTGATAACCCTGCGGTTTAACAGAGATTTGATAACGACCGCGATACTGCTCGTCTTCGTCCAGACGATTCCATTGCACCCAATCGGTAGTCAGCGTCTGACCAGCATCATCGCGTTGGGTAATGGTGTAGTTTTTCGCCTGCAGCACGCTAACAACCTGCGGCCACAAAGTATTACCACGACCATTTTCTACCAGCAGCGAGGCGGTGTCGCCCGTAAACTGGGTACGTGCGCCGGAAATCAGCGCCAACGGCTGGGCAGGTGGACGAATGTCCAGCGCCTTACCGACAGCACCGCTACCGTTGGTCACCGGTATTGCATAATCACCGGAAGTCACCGGCAAAATCATTCCTGCCGGGGCATGAAGCTCCGCAAGCGGTGCCGCTTCCAGATAGGCTTCATCACCACTCACCTGACGCTTATAGCGTGAGTCAGAACTACAGGCTGCGAGTAACAGAACAAGCGATACACCCGCAACCTTTGCCAGGCGCGACTTTTGAACAGAGTAAGCCATCAAATCTCCCTAAACTTTACAGCAAACCGGCATACTTAAGCGCCGCTCTGACCGTCTCACGACCACTGTCGGTGATTGGTGTCATTGGCAGGCGCAGCGTATCGGTCGCCACAAGACCCAGTTCCTTACATGCCCATTTCACCGGGATTGGATTGGGTTCGACAAATAGTTTGTTGTGTAATGGCATCAGACGCTGGTTAATAACGCGTGCCTCGGCAAAATGCCCTTCTGCCGCCAGTTTGCACATCTGAGCCATATCACGCGCTGCGACGTTAGCAGTAACGGAAATAACGCCATGACCACCTAACTGCATGAAGTCCAGCGTGCTCGCATCATCGCCGCTCAGCAGAACAAAATCGTCTGAAACCAGCTCTTTGATCTGGTTAACACGCGTTAAGTTCCCTGTTGCCTCTTTGATTCCGATAATATTTTTTACTTTCGCCAGACGGCCCACCGTTTCTGGTAGCAGATCGCAGCCAGTACGGGACGGCACATTATACAGGATTTGCGGCAGGTCAGTATGTTCAGCGATGGCTTTGAAATGCTGATACAGACCTTCCTGCGACGGGCGGTTGTAATAAGGGGTCACCGTCAGGCAGCCAGCAATGCCACTGTCATTGAAACGCTGTGTCAGGCTAATGGCTTCCGCAGTAGCGTTAGCGCCGGTTCCGGCAATCACCGGAATACGCCCGTCAGCCAGCTCCAGGGTCATCATCACCACATCAACATGTTCGTCATGATTCAGGGTAGCGGACTCACCAGTGGTGCCAACAGAAACAATCGCCGAAGTACCGCTGGCGACATGATAATCAATCAGTTTTTTTAAGCTAGCCCGACAGACATTACCTTTTTCATCCATCGGAGTAACAATCGCGACAATACTTCCCGTGAACATGGGCCATCCTCTGTGCAAACAAGTGTCTCAATGGTACGTTTGGTATGGCATTAAAATCAAGCAAACAGAACCGTTCTGATTGTTGTATGCATGTTTTTTTTATGCTTTCCTTAAGAGCTACTCTCCCCCTTGAAGGAATAACCGGTTTGACACTGTCATCGCAACATTATCTGGTGATCACTGCGCTGGGTGCCGATCGCCCAGGAATTGTGAACACTATCACCCGTCATGTCAGTAGTTGCGGCTGTAATATTGAAGACAGTCGCCTGGCGATGCTGGGAGAAGAGTTCACCTTTATCATGCTGCTTTCCGGTTCATGGAACGCAATCACCTTGATCGAATCAACGTTACCGTTGAAAGGTGCCGAACTGGATCTTTTAATCGTGATGAAGCGCACGACGGCTCGTCCGCGTCCGCCGATGCCAGCATCTGTCTGGGTTCAGATCGATGTGGCAGATTCACCGCATTTAATTGAACGCTTTACCGCACTTTTTGACGCGCACCATATGAACATTGCGGAGCTAGTGTCTCGCACGCAACCTGCTGAAAATGAACGAGCTGCGCAACTGCATATTCAGATAACCGCCCACAGCCCGGCGTCTGCGGATTCAGCAAATATTGAACAAGCTTTCAAAGCACTATGTACAGAACTCAATGCGCAAGGCAGTATTAGCGTCGTCAATTATTCCCAACATGATGAACAGGATGGAGTTAAGTAATGAATCCACTGAAAGCCGGTGACATCGCACCGAAATTTAGCTTGCCGGATCAAGACGGAGAACAAGTTAATTTGACCGACTTCCAGGGACAGCGTGTTCTGGTTTATTTCTACCCGAAAGCCATGACCCCCGGCTGTACCGTACAAGCCTGTGGCTTACGCGATAACATGGATGAGTTGAAAAAAGCCGGTGTTGATGTACTGGGTATTAGCACCGATAAACCCGAAAAACTCTTCCGTTTTGCGGAAAAAGAGCTGCTCAACTTTACGCTTCTGTCTGATGAAGACCACCAGGTGTGCGAACAATTCGGCGTCTGGGGAGAGAAGTCCTTCATGGGCAAAACCTACGATGGTATTCACCGCATCAGCTTCTTGATCGATGCTGACGGCAAAATCGAACATGTCTTTGACGATTTCAAAACCAGCAATCACCACGACGTAGTGATTAACTGGCTGAAAGAACACGCCTGATTACTTTGCTCCATTCCGTGCTGGCTGCGCTTGCGGCCAGCACTCCTCACCTCCGGCGATATAGCGGAATGAAGGTTAATCTTGCGCAATTTGACCATCGGGCCAGGCATGGATTACCGCTTTAATTAGCGTCGCCAGAGGAATGGCAAAGAACACCCCCCAGAATCCCCACAGACCACCGAAGATCACCACCGATAAAATAATCACCAGCGGATGCAGGTTAACCGCTTCGGAGAACAACACCGGTACTAACAGGTTGCCATCCAGCGCCTGGATAATCAGATATACCGCGAAACAGCTCCAGAATTCAGTGCCAGCACCAAACTGGAATAGCGCCACGCCGACCACCGGAATGGTCACCACAAATGCGCCAATGTACGGAATAAGCACCGAGAAACCGACCAGCACCGCCAGCAGCAGTGAATAGTTCAACCCGAAAAGCAAGAACCCCAGCCAGGTGGCTATCCCCACCACAATCATCTCCAGTACCTTGCCACGGATGTAGTTGGTGATTTGCTGGTTCATCTCCTTCCAGACCTGACCTGCCAGCCCACGGTTACGCGGAAGCACCCGGCGGACGACATTCAACATTTGCTCTTTATCTTTCAGAAGGAAAAAGACCATCAGCGGCACCAGAACAAGATAGACGGCAATGGTCAGCAGGCCCACCAGCGAGGCGAGAGAGATTTTCACCACCGAATCGCCCATGGTGAGCATCCGGCTGCGCATATTGTCGGCCATCGCATCAATAATGCCCGCATCCATTAACGCCGGATAACGGCGCGGCAACGTGGCGGCAAAATCAGATAGCTTATTGAGCATCCCCGGCATATCGCGGATTAAATATATGCCCTGCTGCCAGGCGATAGGCAGTACCACGAACGCCATCAGCAGCAAAATTCCAACGAAAACCACCAATACAATCGACGTCGCCCAACGGCGGGAACAGCCAATAGATTGCAGGCGCACGGTTGGCCATTCAAGCAAATAGGCCAGCACAATAGCCACCAGCAACGGTGCGAGTAGGCCACTAAAGAAAAAGATAATGCCAAATCCGGCAACTAAAATAACCAGCAAGGCAATCGCTTCCGGGTCGCTAAAACGGCGGCGATACCATTGCATCAACATTTCGAGCATAAAGACCTTCCCTGAACCTCAAGAGCGGGATTGCGATCCGCAATTGTATCGAAATGTCACAAAAAAGACTTCGCTTTTTATGACGGATTCAGGAAACTGAAAAGTCATTTGAGTGGGTTAATCTTCGCCGTTACACTCAAAGGCGGCGCGGTGGGAACGATATTTTACAGTATCGGTCAAATGACTATCTCCAGAAATACAGGACAGAGGTTATGTTCAGGCAGTTGAAAAAAAACCTGGTTGCAACCCTCATTGCTGCTATGACCATCGGTCAGGTAGCCCCGGCGTTTGCCGATAGCGCAGACACCTTGCCGGATATGGGAACCTCCGCAGGAAGCACGCTTTCCATTGGTCAGGAAATGCAGATGGGCGACTATTATGTCCGCCAGCTACGCGGCAGCGCACCGTTAATTAATGACCCGCTATTAACGCAATATATTAATTCGCTGGGGATGCGCCTGGTTTCACATGCCAACTCAGTTAAGACGCCGTTCCATTTCTTTCTGATCAATAACGACGAAATCAACGCCTTTGCTTTCTTTGGCGGCAACGTGGTACTGCACTCTGCCCTGTTCCGTTATTCCGATAACGAAAGTCAACTGGCTTCAGTTATGGCACACGAAATCTCCCACGTCACCCAACGTCACCTGGCGCGAGCGATGGAAGATCAGCAGCGCAGCGCGCCACTGACCTGGGTCGGGGCGTTAGGTTCTATTTTACTGGCAATGGCCAGCCCGCAGGCGGGGATGGCGGCGCTGACCGGTACACTGGCGGGAACGCGCCAGGGGATGATCAGCTTCACCCAGCAAAATGAACAGGAAGCGGACCGCATTGGTATTCAAGTGCTGCAACGCTCGGGGTTCGATCCGCAGGCGATGCCGACCTTCCTCGAAAAACTGCTCGATCAGGCGCGTTACTCTTCGCGTCCGCCGGAAATTTTGCTGACTCACCCACTGCCGGAAAGCCGTCTGGCTGATGCCCGTAACCGTGCCAATCAGATGCGCCCAATGGTGGTGCAGTCGTCGGAAGATTTCTATCTGGCGAAAGCGCGCACACTGGGGATGTACAATTCCGGACGTAATCAGCTCACCAGTGATTTGCTGGATGAATGGGCAAAAGGTAACGTTCGTCAGCAACGAGCGGCGCAATATGGTCGTGCTCTACAGGCGATGGAAGCCAATAAATACGACGAGGCACGGAAAACGCTGCAACCGTTACTGGCGGCAGAACCCGGCAACGCGTGGTATCTCGATCTGGCTACCGATATCGATCTTGGGCAAAACAAAGCCAATGACGCGATCAATCGCCTGAAAAATGCCCGTGATTTGCGCACCAATCCTGTGTTGCAGCTCAACCTGGCGAACGCTTATCTGCAAGGGGGGCAACCACAGGAAGCCGCCAATATTCTGAACCGCTACACCTTTAACAATAAAGATGACAGCAATGGCTGGGATTTACTGGCACTGGCGGAGGCCGCGCTAAATAATCGCGATCAGGAACTGGCAGCGCGAGCAGAAGGTTATGCGCTCGCCGGGCGACTCGATCAGGCAATTTCCTTGTTGAGTAGCGCCAGTTCGCAGGTGAAATTAGGCAGCCTGCAACAAGCGCGTTACGATGCGCGCATCGACCAGTTGCGCCAGTTGCAGGAACGCTTTAAGCCTTATACCAAGATGTAATTTGCATTAAAGGAAGAACAATGACCAAACAGGTAAAAATCTACCATAACCCACGCTGTTCAAAGAGCCGGGAAACGCTGACCCTGCTGAAAGAAAACGGCGTGGAGCCAGAAGTGGTGCTCTACCTTGAGACTCCCGCCGATGCGGCAACGCTGCGCGATTTGCTGAAAATGCTGGGGATGAATAGCGCCCGTGAATTGATGCGCCAGAAAGAAGATCTTTATAAAGAGCTGAACCTGGCTGACAGTTCGCTTAGCGAAGAGGCGCTGATTCAGGCGATGGTGGATAATCCGAAGCTGATGGAGCGCCCGATTGTGGTCGCCAATGGCAAAGCGCGGATTGGACGTCCACCGGAGCAAGTGCTGGAAATCGTGGATTAAGATGTGCCTCATCGCTAGTTAAGGCACATTGCCGGATGCGACGCTTGCCGCGTCTTGTCCGGCCCAGGAATACTATGGATTAACTTCGCGTAGGTCGGATAAGGCGCTCACGCCGCATCCGACAATAAACACCTTATCTACAACTTCAGAATTTCTTTCACAAACGGAATGGTCAGCTTACGTTGCGCGGTAATCGACGCACGATCCAACTGATCCAGTGTCATAAATAGCGTGCGCATCTCTCTGTCGAGCCGCTTCAGCAAGAAGCGTCCCACATCTTCCGGCAGTTCAAAACCACGCAAACGCGCGCGTAACTGTAGCGCCTGCAACTTATCTTCATCAGAAAGTGGCTGCAATTTGTAGATCTGCCCCCAGTCAAGACGCGACGCGAGATCCGGTAATCCCAGATTCAACTGACGCGGTGGGCGATCGCCGGTGATCAACAACCGTGTTTTGCCCGACTCCAGAATCCGATTGTAGAGATCGAAAATCGCCATCTCCCACAACTCATCGCCGGCAATACACTCAATATTGTCGATGCAAACCAGCGACAAATGCTCCATACCGTCGAGCACTTCAGGTACAAACCAGGTGCGTTTATCCAGCGGGACATAGCCCACCGCATCACCACGCTGCGACAATTCCGCGCAAGCCGCGTGCAGCAGATGGCTGCGCCCCGCGCCTTCGCGTGCCCAGAGATAGATGTAACCGCTATGTTCCTGACGCAGCACGTTTTGCAGCGCGGCCAGTAGAGAGGAGTTATCCCCCGGCCAGAAACTTGCAAAGGTTTCGTCGTCAGGAAGATAAAGTGGCAAAGAGAGCTGTGCCGGTGTGTTCAGAGATACCTCAACCAGGATTTCACAAAATCGCGAGAAGTTTACCACAGAATCCCATGATGTTTGAACCGGGCAGCAGCACTGCCCGGTCGGTACATTATTTGTCTGTTATATCTGCGTCTTCTGCGTCCAGCACCACTTCTTCAGGGCGCAGCACGCTAATCAGTTTGAAGATCAGGCTTAAGCCGATACCGACGATAGTCGCCAGCGCCATGCCTTTCAGCTCCGCCGCGCCGATGTTTACCTTGGCACCACTGACGCCGATGATCAAAATCACGGAAGTCAGGATCAGGTTCTGTGCTTTGTTGTAATCCACTTTCGATTCGATCAACACACGAATACCGGAAGCACCGATGACACCGTAAAGCAGCAGCGAAACGCCGCCCATCACCGGCAATGGAATCATCTGGATAGCAGCAGCCAGTTTACCGACGCAGGAAAGCAGGATAGCGAAAATCGCCGCCCCGCCGATAACCCAGGTACTGTAAACACGGGTGATCGCCATCACGCCAATGTTTTCCCCGTAGGTGGTGTTTGGCGTGGAGCCAAAGAAGCCGGAGATCACGGTCGACAAGCCGTTAGCAAACATCGAACGGTGCAGACCCGGATCGCGCAGCAGATCTTTTTTGACGATATTAGCCGTTACTACCAGGTGCCCTACGTGTTCGGCAATAACCACTAACGCCGCTGGCAGAATTGTCAGAATGGCAAACCACTCGAAGCGCGGCGTATAGAGGGTTGGCAGCGCAAACCAGTGAGCATTAATAATCGGCGTGGTATCGACAATTCCCATGGCGAAAGAGAGCGCGTAGCCCACCAGCACGCCAATTAAAATCGGGATAATTGCCAGGAAACCACGAAACAGCACGGAACCTAAAACCGTAACCGCCAGGGTGGTAATGGAGATGATGATGGTTTTGGAGTCTGGCGTTTGCCCTTCAGCCGGGAGTAACCCCGCCATACCGGCAGCTACGCCCGCCAGCTCCAGACCGATGACGGCAACGATTGCGCCCATTGCCGCAGGTGGAAACAGCACGTCCAGCCAGCCGGTTCCCGCTTTCTTCACGATGAAAGAGACCAGGCAGAACAGCACGCCGCACATAATAAAGCCGCCCAGCGCGACTTCATATCCCAATGGCAACAGTAACAATACCGGTGAAATAAAGGCAAAGCTGGAACCAAGATAAGCCGGGATTTTCCCTTTACAGATGAAGAGATACAGCAGCGTCCCGATACCGTTAAATAACAGTACAGTCGCCGGGTTAATATGAAATAAGACGGGCACCAGGACGGTTGCACCAAACATGGCGAACAAATGTTGCAAACTAAGCGGGATTGTCTGTAAAAGTGGCGGTCTTTCACTCACCCCGATAGCACGGCGCGTCATAGTATATTCCTCTGTATTATGTGTTATAGGCGCTTTACTCAAAAAAAAGCCGACTCTTAAAGTCGGCTTTAATTATTTTTATTCTTTATTTTGTACCAAAGATTTTGTCACCGGCATCGCCAAGACCCGGAATAATGTATCCGTGCTCGTTCAATCCCTGGTCAATCGATGCAGTATATAGCTCGACGTCCGGGTGCGCTTTTTCCAGCGCAGCGATACCTTCTGGTGCAGCGACCAGCACCAGAACTTTGATGCTGCTGCAGCCCGCTTTTTTCAGCAGGTCGATAGTCGCGATAACGGAACCACCGGTTGCCAGCATTGGGTCAACGATCAGCGCCATACGCTCATCGATGTTAGAAACCAGTTTCTGGAAGTACGGTACTGGTTCCAGCGTTTCTTCATTACGGTACATACCGACTACGCTGATGCGCGCGCTCGGAACGTTTTCCAGCACGCCATCCATCATCCCCAGACCAGCGCGCAGAATCGGCACCACGGTAATTTTCTTACCTTTAATCTGGTCGATTTCCACCGGGCCGTTCCAGCCTTCGATGGTTACTTTTTCAGTTTCGAGGTCAGCGGTCGCTTCGTAAGTCAGCAGGCTACCCACTTCGGAAGCGAGTTCGCGAAAGCGCTTGGTGCTGATATCTTGCTCACGCATCAGTCCCAGCTTGTGTTTGACGAGTGGGTGTTTGACTTCCACGATCTTCATACTCTTTCTCCTTTGAGGGCAGCCACAAAAAAAATCGACGGATTATACCGCCTTTCTTCAAGGCGGCAATATTATTTTCGTTGACCTCAGTCAAGATCATAAAGATTTTAGATAAAGTTATTTTATAATCAAATAGTTAATAGTGGTAATTATCCTGGCAAAAAATCATTCATCCGCTCTATGTACACATTTTTTTTGTCACTCTCTCGGTAAAAAGAGGTTAAAAAAGGTTATGTAAAGCAGTCTCGCAAACGTTTGCTTTCCCTGTTAGAATTGCGCCGAATTTTATTTTTCTACCGCAAGTAACGCGTGGGGACCCAAGCAGTGACCGATAAAACCTCTCTTAGCTACAAAGATGCCGGTGTTGATATAGACGCAGGTAATGCTCTGGTTGGAAGAATCAAAGGCGTAGTGAAGAAAACGCGTCGCCCGGAAGTGATGGGCGGTCTGGGCGGCTTCGGTGCGCTGTGTGCGTTGCCGCAAAAATATCGTGAACCCGTGCTGGTTTCCGGCACTGACGGTGTAGGCACCAAGCTGCGCCTGGCAATGGACTTAAAACGTCACGACACCATTGGTATCGATCTGGTCGCCATGTGCGTTAATGACCTGGTGGTGCAAGGCGCTGAGCCGCTGTTTTTCCTCGACTATTACGCAACCGGAAAATTAGATGTCGATACTGCTTCATCAGTGATCAGCGGCATCGCCGAAGGTTGTCTGCAATCCGGGTGTTCGCTGGTAGGTGGCGAAACGGCGGAAATGCCGGGGATGTATCACGGTGAAGATTATGACGTTGCGGGTTTCTGCGTTGGCGTGGTAGAAAAATCAGAAATCATCGACGGTTCTAAAGTCAGCGACGGTGATGTGCTGATTGCGCTTGGCTCCAGCGGCCCGCATTCGAATGGCTATTCGCTGGTGCGCAAAATTCTCGAAGTCAGCGGTTGTGATCCACAAGCCACCGAACTTGATGGTAAGCCATTAGCCGATCATCTGTTGGCACCGACCCGCATTTACGTGAAGTCAGTGCTGGAGTTGATCGAAAAGGTCGACGTGCACGCTATTGCGCACCTGACCGGTGGCGGCTTCTGGGAAAATATTCCGCGCGTATTGCCGGAAAACACTCAGGCAGTCATTGATGAATCCTCCTGGCAGTGGCCGGAAGTGTTCAACTGGCTGCAAACGGCGGGTAATGTCGAGCGCCATGAAATGTATCGCACCTTCAACTGCGGCGTCGGGATGATTATCGCCCTGCCTGCTCCGGAAGTGGACAAAGCTCTCACTCTGCTTAATGCCAACGGTGAAAACGCGTGGAAAATCGGTATCATCAAAGCCTCTGATTCCGAACAACGCGTGGTTATCGAATAATGAATATTGTGGTGCTTATTTCCGGCAACGGAAGTAACTTGCAGGCAATTATAGACGCCTGCAAAACCAACAAAATTAAAGGCACCCTACGGGCAGTTTTCAGTAATAAGGCCGACGCGTTCGGCCTTGAACGCGCCCGCAAAGCCGGTATTGCAACGCATACGCTCATCGCCAGCGCGTTTGACAGTCGTGAAGCCTATGACCGGGAGTTGATTCACGAGATCGATATGTACGCTCCCGACGTGGTTGTACTGGCCGGTTTTATGCGCATTCTCAGCCCGGCGTTTGTCTCCCACTATGCTGGTCGTTTGCTGAACATTCACCCTTCCCTGCTGCCAAAATATCCCGGTTTGCACACCCATCGTCAGGCGCTGGAAAATGGCGACGAGGAACACGGTACATCGGTGCATTTCGTTACCGATGAACTGGACGGTGGGCCGGTTATTTTACAGGCAAAAGTCCCTGTATTTGCCGGTGATACAGAAGATGAAATCACCGCCCGCGTACAAACCCAGGAGCACGCTATTTATCCGCTGGTGATTAGCTGGTTTGCCGATGGTCGTCTGAAGATGCACGAAAACGCCGCGTGGCTGGATGGTCAGCGTCTGCCGCCGCAGGGCTACGCTGCCGACGAGTAACGCCGCCGTAGTTAAAGCGCCAGCCCTGCGTTGGCGTTTTTCAATTCACCTGTAAATCGCAGGCTCCAGCAGTTTTTTTCTCCCTTTTCTGGCATAGTTGGACATCTGCCAATATTGCTCGCCATAATATCCAGGCAGTGTCCCGTGAATAAAACGGAGTAAAAGTGGTAATGGGTCAGGAAAAGCTATACATCGAAAAAGAGCTCAGTTGGTTATCGTTCAATGAACGCGTGCTTCAGGAAGCGGCGGACAAATCTAACCCGCTGATTGAAAGGATGCGTTTCCTGGGGATCTATTCCAATAACCTTGATGAGTTCTATAAAGTCCGCTTCGCTGAACTGAAGCGACGCATCATTATTAGCGAAGAACAAGGTTCTAATTCTCATTCCCGCCATTTGCTGGGCAAAATTCAATCCCGCGTGCTGAAAGCCGATCAGGAATTCGACGGCCTCTACAACGAACTATTGCTGGAGATGGCGCGCAACCAGATTTTCCTGATTAATGAACGCCAGCTCTCTGTCAATCAACAAAACTGGCTGCGTCATTATTTTAAGCAGTATCTGCGTCAGCACATTACGCCGATTCTAATCAACCCTGACACTGACTTAGTGCAGTTCCTGAAAGATGACTACACCTATCTGGCGGTAGAAATTATCCGTGGCGACACTATTCGTTACGCGCTGCTGGAGATCCCCTCAGATAAAGTGCCGCGCTTTGTGAATTTGCCGCCGGAAGCACCGCGCAGACGCAAGCCTATGATTCTTCTGGATAACATTCTGCGTTACTGCCTTGATGATATTTTCAAAGGCTTCTTTGATTATGACGCGCTGAATGCCTATTCAATGAAGATGACCCGCGATGCTGAATACGATTTAGTGCACGAGATGGAAGCCAGCCTGATGGAGCTGATGTCTTCCAGTCTGAAGCAGCGTTTAACCGCAGAACCGGTGCGTTTTGTTTATCAGCGCGATATGCCCAGTGCTCTGGTTGAGGTGTTGCGCGAAAAACTGACGATTTCCCGCTACGACTCCATCGTACCCGGTGGTCGTTATCATAATTTTAAAGACTTTATTAATTTCCCCAATGTCGGCAAAGCGAATCTGGTGAATAAGCCACTGCCACGTTTACGCCACATTTGGTTTGATAAAGCCCAGTTCCGTAACGGTTTTGATGCCATTCGCGAACACGATGTGCTGCTCTATTATCCTTATCACACTTTTGAACATGTGCTGGAACTGCTACGCCAGGCCTCGTTCGACCCAAGCGTACTGGCGATTAAAATTAACATTTACCGCGTAGCGAAAGATTCGCGCATCATCGACTCGATGATCCACGCCGCTCACAACGGTAAGAAAGTCACCGTGGTGGTTGAGTTACAGGCGCGTTTCGATGAAGAAGCCAACATTCACTGGGCAAAACGGCTGACTGAAGCGGGCGTACACGTGATTTTCTCTGCGCCGGGGCTGAAAATTCACGCCAAACTGTTCCTGATTTCACGTAAAGAAAACGGCGAAGTCGTGCGTTACGCGCATATCGGAACCGGGAACTTTAATGAAAAAACCGCGCGTCTTTATACCGACTACTCACTGCTGACCGCCGATGCGCGCATCACCAACGAAGTACGGCGGGTGTTCAACTTTATTGAAAATCCATACCGTCCGGTGACTTTCGATTATTTAATGGTGTCGCCGCAAAACTCCCGTCGTTTGCTGTATGAAATGGTGGATCGTGAGATAGCCAACGCTCAACAAGGGCTGCCTTGCGGTATTACCCTGAAACTGAATAACCTGGTCGATAAAGGTCTGGTCGATCGACTGTATGCGGCCTCCAGTTCCGGCGTGCCGGTAAATCTACTGGTACGCGGAATGTGTTCGCTGATCCCCAATCTGGAAGGTATTAGCGACAATATTCGTGCTATTAGTATTGTCGATCGTTACCTTGAACATGATCGGGTTTATATTTTTGAAAACGGCGGCGATAAAAAAGTTTACCTTTCTTCCGCCGACTGGATGACACGCAATATTGATTATCGTATTGAAGTGGCTACACCGCTACTCGATCCCCGACTGAAGCAGCGGGTGCTGGACATCATCGAAATTCTGTTCAGCGACACGGTCAAAGCGCGTTATATCGATAAAGAACTCAGTAATCGCTACGTCCCCCGTGGTAACCGCCACAAAGTACGGGCGCAATTGGCGATCTACGACTACATCAAATCACTCGAACAATCTGAATAACCCTATGCCAATACACGACAAATCCCCTCGCCCACAGGAGTTTGCTGCGGTCGATCTTGGTTCAAACAGTTTCCACATGGTCATTGCCCGTGTGGTTGATGGCGCAATGCAGATTATTGGTCGCCTGAAACAACGGGTACATCTGGCGGACGGCCTGGGGCCAGATAATATGTTGAGTGAGGAAGCGATGACGCGTGGCTTAAACTGCCTGTCGCTGTTTGCCGAACGCCTGCAGGGTTTTTCTCCTTCCAGCGTCTGTATTGTCGGAACCCATACTCTACGTCAGGCGCTGAATGCCACTGACTTTCTGAAGCGAGCAGAAAAGGTTATCCCCTACCCAATTGAAATTATTTCCGGCAACGAAGAAGCGCGTCTGATTTTTATGGGCGTGGAGCATACCCAGCCGGAAAAAGGCCGCAAACTGGTTATTGATATTGGTGGCGGCTCAACAGAACTGGTGATTGGTGAAAATTTCGAACCTATTCTCGTGGAAAGTCGCCGGATGGGTTGTGTCAGCTTTGCCCAGCTTTATTTCCAGGGCGGCGTCATCAATAAAGAAAATTTTCAGCGCGCACGCATGGCAGCAGCGCAAAAACTTGAAACCTTAACCTGGCAATTCCGTATCCAGGGCTGGAATGTGGCAATGGGCGCTTCCGGCACCATTAAAGCTGCTCATGAAGTGTTGATGGAAATGGGCGAGAAAGACGGGATAATTACCCCGGAACGTCTGGAAAAACTGGTAAAAGAGGTTTTACGGCACCGTAATTTCGCATCGCTGAGTTTACCGGGTCTTTCCGAAGAGCGGAAAACTGTCTTCGTTCCTGGACTGGCGATTTTATGCGGTGTGTTTGATGCCTTAGCCATCCGTGAACTGCGACTTTCTGACGGGGCGCTTCGTGAAGGCGTACTGTATGAGATGGAAGGACGTTTTCGCCATCAGGATGTGCGTAGCCGCACCGCCAGTAGTCTGGCTAACCAGTATCATATCGACAGTGAACAGGCACGACGGGTGCTGGATACCACTATGCAAATGTACGGACAGTGGCGAGAACAACAACCGAAGCTGGCGCATCCGCAACTGGAGGCGCTCCTGCGATGGGCCGCCATGCTGCATGAGGTCGGGTTGAATATCAACCATAGCGGTTTGCATCGCCACTCCGCTTATATTCTGCAAAACAGCGACTTGCCGGGTTTTAATCAGGAACAGCAGTTGATGATGGCGACACTGGTGCGCTATCACCGTAAAGCGATTAAGCTCGACGATCTGCCGCGCTTTACCTTGTTTAAGAAGAAACAGTTCCTGCCACTGATTCAGCTATTACGCCTTGGCGTATTACTCAATAATCAACGTCAGGCTACCACCACGCCGCCAACATTGACGCTGATTACCGATGACAGCCACTGGACCCTGCGTTTTCCGCATGACTGGTTTAGCCAGAACGCGCTGGTATTGCTTGATCTGGAAAAGGAACAAGAATACTGGGAAGGCGTGGCTGGCTGGCGACTAAAAATTGAAGAAGAAAGCACGCCTGAAATTGCGGCTTAATATGAAATGAAAACGGGCCAACATATTATGTTGGCCCAAATAAATTACGCGCTTTCCCGGACTGGCTCTCTTTCACCCAGTATCGCCACTAACGGCTGAGGTTCACCAATCAAAAATCCTTGCAGATAATCAATACCTAAAGAATGCACCGCTTTGCGAATCTCTTCATTTTCAACATATTCCGCAACCACTTGCATTTTCTTCATTCGCGCCAGATGACAAATTGACGCCACTATCTGGTAATCCGTAAGCGCTCCGTCTGTAACGTCTTGT
>NZ_AEJZ01000137.1:0-11409 GCF_000208525.1 Escherichia sp. TW14182 | reverse complement strand
TGGTCGCGGTGCGATGACCAACCACTGGGTCGACATCAAGAACGCCAACCTTGTCGTGGTGATGGGCGGTAACGCCGCTGAAGCTCACCCGGTAGGATTCCGCTGGGCGATGGAAGCCAAAATTCACAACGGCGCGAAGCTAATTGTGATTGATCCTCGCTTTACGCGCACGGCGGCGGTGGCTGACTACTATGCCCCAATTCGTTCCGGTACTGACATTGCTTTCCTGTCAGGCGTTTTGCTGTACCTGCTGAACAATGAAAAATTCAACCGCGAATACACCGAAGCCTATACCAACGCCAGCCTGATCGTGCGTGAGGATTACGGCTTTGAAGATGGCCTGTTCACCGGCTACGACGCGGAAAAACGTAAGTACGATAAATCTTCCTGGACTTACGAACTGGACGAAAACGGCTTCGCCAAACGCGATACCACGTTGCAACATCCGCGCTGCGTGTGGAACTTGCTGAAACAGCACGTTTCCCGTTATACGCCAGATGTGGTTGAAAACATCTGTGGTACGCCAAAAGACGCGTTCCTGAAAGTCTGCGAATACATCGCAGAAACCAGTGCTCACGATAAAACTGCCTCGTTCCTTTACGCGCTCGGCTGGACGCAACACTCCGTTGGTGCGCAAAACATTCGTACCATGGCGATGATCCAGTTGCTGCTCGGTAATATGGGGATGGCTGGCGGCGGCGTTAACGCCCTGCGCGGTCACTCCAACATTCAGGGGCTGACGGATCTGGGGCTGCTGTCGCAAAGCCTGCCGGGTTACATGACGCTGCCAAGCGAGAAGCAGACCGATCTGCAAACCTACCTTACCGCCAACACGCCAAAACCGCTGCTGGAAGGCCAGGTTAACTACTGGGGCAACTACCCGAAATTCTTCGTCTCCATGATGAAGGCCTTCTTTGGTGATAAAGCGACGGCGGAAAATAGCTGGGGCTTTGACTGGTTGCCGAAGTGGGATAAAGGCTACGACGTCCTGCAATACTTCGAGATGATGAAAGAGGGCAAGGTCAATGGCTATATCTGCCAGGGCTTTAACCCTGTTGCCTCATTCCCGAACAAAAACAAAGTGATCGGCTGTCTGTCGAAACTGAAGTTCCTCGTCACCATCGACCCGCTGAACACTGAAACCTCTAACTTCTGGCAGAACCACGGTGAGCTGAACGAAGTTGACTCGTCGAAGATCCAGACCGAAGTGTTCCGTCTGCCATCGACCTGCTTCGCGGAAGAGAACGGTTCAATCGTTAACTCCGGTCGCTGGTTGCAGTGGCACTGGAAAGGTGCGGACGCCCCGGGGATTGCGCTGACTGATGGCGAGATCCTCTCCGGTATCTTCCTGCGCTTGCGCAAGATGTATGCCGAACAGGGTGGCGCGAACCCGGACCAGGTGCTGAACATGACCTGGAACTACGCCATCCCGCATGAGCCGAAGTCGGAAGAAGTGGCGATGGAGAGCAACGGTAAGGCGCTGGCGGATATTACCGATCCGGCAACCGGGGCGGTTATCGTCAAGAAAGGCCAACAACTTAGCTCGTTCGCCCAACTGCGCGATGACGGTACCACCTCCTGTGGCTGCTGGATTTTCGCCGGTAGCTGGACGCCAGAGGGCAACCAGATGGCACGCCGTGATAACGCCGATCCGTCTGGCCTCGGTAACACGCTGGGCTGGGCATGGGCATGGCCGCTTAACCGCCGCATTCTGTATAACCGCGCCTCCGCAGATCCGCAGGGTAACCCGTGGGATCCGAAGCGTCAGTTGCTGAAATGGGACGGCACTAAGTGGACCGGCTGGGATATTCCGGACTACAGCGCAGCGCCTCCGGGCAGCGGCGTCGGGCCGTTTATCATGCAGCAGGAAGGCATGGGGCGTCTGTTTGCCCTCGATAAGATGGCGGAAGGTCCGTTCCCGGAACACTACGAGCCGTTTGAAACGCCGCTGGGAACTAACCCACTGCATCCAAGCGTTATCTCGAACCCGGCTGCACGTATCTTTAAAGACGACGCCGAAGCATTGGGTAAAGCCGATAAGTTCCCGTATGTCGGAACCACCTATCGTCTGACCGAGCACTTCCACTACTGGACCAAACACGCGCTGTTGAACGCGATTTTGCAGCCAGAGCAGTTTGTGGAAATCGGTGAGTCGCTGGCGAATAAACTTGGCATTGCCCAGGGCGATACCGTGAAAGTCTCCTCCAACCGTGGCTATATCAAAGCCAAAGCGGTGGTGACCAAACGTATTCGCACGCTGAAAGCGAACGGCAAAGATATCGATACCATCGGTATTCCGATTCACTGGGGCTATGAAGGCGTTGCGAAAAAAGGCTTTATTGCCAATACGTTAACGCCATTCGTTGGTGATGCGAACACGCAGACGCCGGAGTTTAAGTCCTTCCTTGTGAATGTGGAAAAGGTGTAACGGAGACGACATATGGCTTATCAATCTCAAGATATCATTCGTCGTTCCGCGACTAACGGTCTGACCCCCGCGCCTCAGGCGCGGGACTTCCAGGAAGAAGTGGCGAAACTCATCGACGTCACCACCTGTATCGGCTGTAAAGCCTGTCAGGTGGCGTGTTCAGAGTGGAACGACATTCGCGATACCGTCGGCAATAACATTGGGGTGTACGACAACCCCAATGATTTAAGTGCCAAATCGTGGACGGTGATGCGCTTCTCGGAAGTGGAGCAGAACGACAAACTGGAATGGCTGATCCGCAAAGACGGCTGTATGCACTGTTCCGATCCAGGCTGTCTGAAAGCGTGCCCGGCGGAAGGGGCAATTATTCAGTATGCCAACGGTATCGTC
Organism: Escherichia sp. TW14182; assembly: GCF_000208525.1. NCBI lineage: Bacteria > Pseudomonadati > Pseudomonadota > Gammaproteobacteria > Enterobacterales > Enterobacteriaceae > Escherichia > Escherichia sp. TW14182. The sequence goes on along the minus strand of NZ_AEJZ01000137.1, from coordinate 8,591 downwards.
GACTTCCAGTCCGAGCAGTGCATTGGCTGCGGTTATTGCATTGCGGGCTGTCCGTTCGATATTCCGCGTCTTAACCCAGAAGACAACCGCGTCTACAAATGTACGCTGTGCGTTGACCGCGTGGTGGTTGGGCAAGAACCGGCCTGTGTGAAGACCTGCCCGACGGGCGCGATTCACTTCGGTACGAAAGAGTCGATGAAAACGCTAGCGAGCGAGCGCGTGGCGGAGCTGAAAACCCGTGGTTACGACAATGCGGGTCTGTACGATCCGGCTGGCGTCGGTGGTACACACGTGATGTACGTGCTGCACCATGCTGACAAGCCGAACCTGTATCATGGCTTGCCGGAGAACCCGGAAATCAGCGAAACCGTGAAATTCTGGAAAGGCATCTGGAAACCGCTCGCGGCTGTTGGCTTTGCGGCTACCTTCGCGGCCAGTATCTTCCACTACGTGGGTGTCGGTCCGAACCGTGCGGATGAGGAAGAGAACAATCTGCACGAAGAGAAAGACGAGGAGCGCAAATGAAACGACGTGACACCATCGTGCGCTACACCGCGCCGGAACGTATCAACCACTGGGTAACCGCCTTCTGTTTCATCCTGGCGGCGGTGAGTGGGCTGGGCTTTTTGTTCCCGTCCTTCAACTGGTTGATGCAAATCATGGGCACACCGCAGCTGGCGCGAATTCTGCACCCGTTTGTCGGCGTGGTTATGTTTGCCTCGTTCATCATCATGTTTTTCCGTTACTGGCATCACAACCTAATCAATCGGGATGATATCTTTTGGGCGAAGAATATTCGTAAGATCGTCGTCAACGAGGAAGTAGGTGACACCGGGCGTTATAACTTCGGTCAGAAATGCGTTTTCTGGGCAGCGATTATTTTCCTGGTTCTGCTGCTGGTGAGCGGTGTGATTATCTGGCGTCCTTATTTTGCGCCTGCTTTCTCAATCCCGGTGATCCGATTCGCGTTAATGCTGCATTCATTTGCCGCAGTAGCGTTAATTGTGGTTATCATGGTGCATATCTACGCCGCCCTTTGGGTGAAAGGCACGATTACCGCCATGGTGGAAGGATGGGTTACCAGCGCATGGGCGAAGAAACACCATCCACGCTGGTATCGTGAAGTCCGCAAGACAACGGAAAAGAAAGCTGAATGAGTATTCGCATAATCCCGCAAGATGAGCTGGGTTCGAGCGAGAAACGTACGGCGGATATGATTCCGCCGTTATTGTTCCCTCGGCTCAAGAATTTATACAACCGCCGCGCCGAGCGTCTGCGCGAGTTGGCAGAAAATAATCCGCTGGGTGATTACCTGCGCTTTGCTGCGCTTATCGCCCACGCCCAGGAAGTGGTGCTGTACGACCATCCGCTGGAGATGGATCTGACCGCGCGCATTAAAGAAGCCAGCGCACAGGGTAAGCCACCGCTGGATATTCACGTCCTGCCGCGCGATAAGCACTGGCAAAAGCTACTGATGGCGCTGATTGCTGAGCTGAAACCAGAAATGAGCGGTCCGGCGCTGGCCGTGATTGAGAATCTGGAGAAGGCATCAACACAGGAGCTGGAAGATATGGCCAGCGCACTGTTTGCCTCTGATTTCTCGTCCGTCAGCAGCGATAAAGCGCCGTTTATTTGGGCTGCACTGTCGCTCTACTGGGCGCAGATGGCTAATCTGATCCCCGGCAAAGCGCGTGCGGAATATGGCGAACAACGTCAATATTGCCCGGTTTGTGGTTCTATGCCGGTGTCCAGCATGGTGCAAATTGGCACCACTCAGGGTCTGCGTTACCTGCACTGCAACCTGTGTGAAACCGAATGGCACGTAGTGCGCGTAAAATGCAGCAACTGCGAGCAGAGCGGCAAACTGCATTACTGGTCGCTGGATGACGAACAGGCCGCGATTAAAGCCGAAAGCTGCGATGACTGCGGCACTTACCTGAAGATTCTTTATCAGGAAAAAGAACCGAAAGTTGAAGCCGTGGCAGATGACCTCGCCTCTCTGGTACTGGACGCGCGAATGGAGCAAGAGGGCTACGCCCGTAGTTCCATTAACCCGTTCCTGTTTCCGGGTGAAGGGGAGTAATCTCTGACGTTTTCCGGGTGGCGCTGGTCGCCCGGATTACAGCTCATAGGGTGTGACGACACCTGCTATTCCCGCAAAATCTCTCGTATTTCGCGAGGCGTTTTCCAGATACGATGTAACAGTTGCAGTTATTATAAGTTCAAGTAAAACAGCCTCGTATTAATACCAGAATAAGGGCATCTGGTTTTTTATATTCAAGAATAAAAAAAATTTTGTCATTCCTTATGATCCTTACACTGATCATCAACACCTACTGTCTCACCCCTTTGCCTGCCACCCTTTGCTTTACGCACCGGGAATTGCTGACGCTCCAGATATTGCTCTATCGCTTCGCGCAAAATTGCAGATCGCGAAACCTTACGCCAGCCCCTGAGCTTATTCAGCCGTTTAATTGCCTCTTCTGATAAATGAAGAAAAACCGTATTCATCGCCATTTTCACCACCTTACATATATTTCTCATTAATGTATGTGCGAAAACTACGCCGAAAAATTAATTAACGAAAGGTGATCTTTGCATGTTGTTTTGTTTTTACGAGGCGGTTTCCAAAGATAATGTAACAGTTGCAGTTATTTCAATTGTTACTCAAAAATGGTTTAGTTATAGCCCAGGATGGTTTATTACTTTTAATTAAGCGGGGGCACATCTACAGAAAAGAAACAACAAATAATAAGGATGAATTATGGATGCGATAAATATTTTATATTCAAGAATATTTTTTTGATTGGGTCTTCATTTGCTTCACAGGATGGTGTACCCGAAAAAAGTCGGCATCTTTACCGCACCACGTTTAAGGTGAAATCTACCATCCATAACTGACCAGTCAGTGCTGCCACCAACTGGTCTTTGATTGCTAGTAGTAGTAAATTTGCGGATAACAGTCCGGGAACCAAACGATTCCGTCCGGATCATCCCCCCGCATCACTCTATAGCATTGGCGTCGATCATCGGCGCGACGACGAAGCGTAGTATAAAGGCGCTTCCATTCATGGTCGCCCGGTGTACTGTAGTTTACCCAACAATCCATTGAAGGATGACGCCATTTGCCTGTAAGTGTTGAGATCCCTGAATGCTTATGCGGCTTCGCTTTACCATTACGATCCCGGTCTTTACGCGTATTAAATGTGGACATTTTTAGTCTCCTGTTAAGAGTTCTAAAAATGTGCTTCCTTAAAATAGTTCATCATTTTCCCTTAATTCGCATAGCGTGCTTTTGCACGAATTTCCGACACGCGGGGACCATTATGATAGCGTCGATGCCCACACATCCAACAAGAACAAAGACAGGGAGTACGAAAGCAAACACCTGATGCTTTTAAGCTTCCATCGCCTGCTGTGCAATAACGACGGCGGATTTTTTTTAATCGCGCCATATGATGGCGACGTTCAGCACGATTACGGGTCATAGCAAAACTCCTGAACAGGCGGCACTATGCCGCTTTCATAGGAGCTCTGAATGCTGCTGCTTTCTGTATGGCATAACCATGCCTCTAACGGTTAAGTGCTTGCAGCACATGTTGCGGATCATTGGCAATCGCTCGCAGCAAAGCCTTTGCAGGCCCGGTCGGTGAACGCCGCCCCTGCTCCCAGTTACGCAACGTGTCTACGCTTACGGAAATAAGATCGGCAAATTTAGATTGTGACAACCTTGAAGCGTGGCGTATTTCTTTGATTTTCATAGCATCAATTTCAAAAGTCCGTGAAGGCTGTCGCGTTCCTTCAATAATTTCATTCATCTGGGTCATGCTGTGAGTCAACCGCTCAAAAGTGCGTTATCCTGCTTGATGCGACTGCGCATTTCGAAAGCTACATACGCAATGGTCACGATTACATCATCACACGCGATACTCTACTGAGTGGCTTTGAGATGTATCTGCCAGATATTGATCGCAAGCATCCTGACGCCAGCCCTCTTTGGCGCGATGATTTTAATGGCTTGCCGCCAGTTCATATAATTACCGCAGAATATGACCCGCTTTGTGATGAAGGCGAGGCGCTGTATCAGAGGATGACAGAGCAAGGCGTGCAATGTACCTGCCAACGCTACCTCGGGGTTATCCACGGATTTTTTCAGTTAGGGGGTATTAGCGAGGCTGCGCGATCGGCACTACGGGATGTTGCCTGGAGAGCGGGAAGGTAACTCCGGACCTGGGCACTGAAAAGGTTTTCAGATTGAAAACCTTTTCAGTGAAGTAAAACGTCCTACTCTTCTTCGTTCCCGCCCTCTTCATAAGGGCCAAATGGCTTAGCGGGAAGAACGATATACGTCCCTTCAAACACCGCACCAGGCGTCTCGTCGCCAAAGATTTCAACCTGCATTTGCACTCGCGCTTTGCGCCCGCGCGCCAGACGGTCGAGATCGCCACTTAACGCACCGAGGTCGGCTACCGCATGAGGTTTACCGCTAATCGGCTTGCTGTAACGAATATGCGCGTCAGCCAGAATAATCGTTCCGCCGAGATGGCGTTCGCGCAGCATCAGCCAGATAAGCCCCCAACCGGTGAGCGTTGCCAGCGAGAATAAACTCCCGGCAAACAGCGTATGATGCGGATTCTGATTGCCGGTTTCCGGCATGGTGGTGATAAATTTTTGCCCGGTATATTGCTGAATGCGCACGCCCATTTTTTCACTTAATGGGATGTGTTCATACCACGCCTGCTGGAGCTGGGCGCACCAGTCGCCGCGATGCAAAATGTCATCCAGAGTAGCGACGGGTTTAATCATCAAAAAATGACGAATAGGCGTGGTGGTGGGCGTGGTGATCTCCCCCTGATTCACAAACCCCAGCTTGGCAAAAAACTCCACCGCGTCTTCGCGGGCGCTACAGGTCACGCGCTTAACGCCTTCCTGGCGTGCTACCGACTCCAGGGTCATCGCCATCAGCGTCCCTAGCCCTTTGTCCTGCACGTCGGGATGAACGGCCATAAAACGGATGGAGGCTTCGTTATCGGCATTGATATACAGCCGACCTACCGCCACCAGATTACCCTGCTCGTCGACGACCATCTGGTGATGCGCCATCGCATCCCATGCGTCGCGTTCAGAACCTTTCGGTTGATGCAGGGGTTTACGCAACATCTCCCAGCGAAACTGATAGTAACGCTCTAATTCTTCTTCTGTTTGTGGAACCCGAAGGTGATACATAGCGATACTCTCTCTTGTTTCCCGTGACAACCCTGGAAGCTGGCTCATACCTGTAACCAGAATGTCACGGGGCCATCATTGACCAGCGATACCTGCATATCCGCAGCGAAGCGTCCTGTTTGCGTGTTCATCTCTTGCTGACGGCAGCGTTCGACGAAATAGTCATATAACGCCTCTGCGCGATCCGGTGATGCGCCTTTGGAGAAACTTGGGCGCATCCCTCGTTCGGTATCTGCGGCAAGGGTAAACTGGGAAACCACCAGCACACTACCGCCCGCCTGTTGCACGTTGAGATTCATCTTGCCTTCGGCATCGCTGAAGATGCGATAGCCGAGCACACGCTCGCACAGACGGTTTGCTTTCTGTTCGTCGTCATCCTTTTCGACACCCAATAACACCAAAAGTCCCGCGCCAATTTCGCCCGTCACTTCTCCCTCCACGGTGACGCTGGCACGGGTTACGCGTTGAATTAATGCAATCATGGTTCGTCGTCTTCTTCTTGTTCAGCAGCTTGTTTTAGTTTGCGGTATTCCCCGAGAGTGACAGTAATTTCCGCCCCAAGCAAGACGATACACCATGTCCAGTAGACCCAGACAAAGAGAATGGGGATCACTGCCAGTACGCCGTAAATGAGCTGATATGACGGGAACATGGTGATATAAAGCGCGAAACCTTTCTTCCCTGCTTCGAACAGGAGCGCGGCGACAAACGCGCCGACAATCGCGTCGCGGTTAGGTACGCGAATGGTGGGAACAACGCTGTACAGCAGCCAGAAGGAGATCCACGACAACAGCAGCGGAAAAATACGCAGCACATTATCGATAACGGTATTGAGCTCGCTCGCCCAGCGCAGGGAGAGCAGATAGGAGCTAATCGCCAGACTGGCTCCCGCCAGCAGCGGCCCCAGCGTCAAAATCATCCAATACACAGCAAACGAGTAAATTTTGGGACGCACCCGTTTACTGCGCCAGATGGCGTTGAGTGCACTATCGATGGAATACATCAACAATAATGCCGTGACGATCAGCCCACATGCCCCGACGGCGGTCATCTTGTTGGAATTGGCAACAAACTGTTCGATATATTGCTGGATAACATCGCCAGTGGCAGGTAGAAAGTTGGCGAAAATAAAATGACGCAACTGAATGCTGACGTCGGAAAACATGGGAAAAGCGGCGAAAAGCGCAAAAACAACGGCAACCAGCGGCACTAATGAGAGCAACGACACATAGGCAAGGTTACCTGCCAGGGTTGTCATGTTGTCCTCATTAATGCGTTGCCAGAGTAGTTTCAGCCAGGCCCATAGTGGACGAGTACGATGCCTGGCTTTTTCATGGATGGTTTTTAGCATAACACCTTCGCGAAATAGTCCGGGATGGTGGTTTTATCTTTCACCAGAATGCTGGTAATGCCTAGCTGATTAGCCCCTTCTATATTATCGGCGTTGTCATCGAAAAAGACGGTATCGCTGGGTGAAAAACCTTCTGCCTGTAAAACATGCTGGTAAATTCGCACTTCCGGTTTGCGCATACCCAAATCTTGCGACAGATAGATATGGTCGGCAGCATCACGGATTTCCGGGTATTCCTCCGGCCAGAAGGTGGTATGCAGGCGGTTAGTATTGGAAAGCACCACCACGCGATGCCCCTGTTCACGCAGTTTATGCATGATGTCGATCACTTCCGGGCGCAGCGCGACAAACACCGCCTGCCAGCCGTGGGAGAACTGTTCGTAACTTAGCGGTAAGGCCATCTCATGGCACAGTGCCTCTGCGAACGCTTCATCGCTAATTTGCCCGCGCTCATGCTGATGAAACGCCTCCCCCATATGAAAACTCTTCTTAAGCGTAGCCAGCGGAATGCGCGTTAAATCGCTCCAGGCTCCCAGCACACGGTTAAAGTCGATATCGACAATCACATTACCTAAATCAAAGATATAGAGCATTTTTGCCTCCTTTCTCGCCACAGGAAATTAACTGTAGCGGGAAAGGATGGGTTTGGCTATGTGGCAATAAGGGTAATCTTGTGATGCTGATTGCGAAAAAGCAGAGTAATTTCACTGGCTTTTTCGCAATAGATGAATGGTTAAGATTCAGGTGTAAATTGCCAACGAGTTTCGATGACCAGCGGCTTATCTGATGTCACCAATTCCGGCGTTAGATTTATTGCGTTAGGTGCCTGAGTAAGCGGATTAACACAGGTGGCATCGGGCTGTTTATCAAATACCACCAGACTGTTTGCAGAAGAGGTCATGGTCATCGTGAGTTTACCAGGCCACAGTAACTTAACCTTCACCCCGTCATAAAAACCAAAACAGTCATCCCAGGGACCAGCTTGAGGAGAGATGCGATTTCCAGTTGGCAGTTCATCACTACCCGCTTCCTCTTGCCAGTCCGCATCAAAAAGCACCTGCAACGATTCTGTATTTTGCGGAGTCAGCTTTTTCGCAAACCACGGATGCCAGCCTGCAGAGGCCGGGAATGTATCGGTATGTGAATGGATTTCCAGTTGCAAAACCAGCGCATCGTTCTCCAGCAAAAAAGTCTGAATCACTTCCCCTTGCCAGGGCCACGGTGAAGCCAGGGGCATACGTAAAGTCAGGGAATCTATTGTTTTGTCGATGATTTCCCACGTTGAGTAACAAGCCATACCATGCAACGCATGTGGTGGTTTATTGGCGGGTAAAGAATAACATTGCCCACCAGCATTCAGCGTCGCATTCCCCAGTCGCCCTGCCCACGGCACCATTGGGAAACAGCCATACTGAAAAGCTCTGCGCTGCGGCTGCCATTGGCGTAATACTTCAGAACCAAATGCCTTTAACGAGGTTATCCTGGCACCATCATGCGGATAAATCTGCAGGTGAATATTGCCTTTTTCCAGCGTCACTAACTCTCCTACAGGCCCAGGCCATGGCGCGTCAAACGCCTGTTGTAGCGCCAGGTAATGCTCGTTTTTTCGTTCAGTTTTCATGAGATTGTTCCCTGATGTAGCGGTAAGAAGCGGTTTCTTGTTCATCGGTCGGCTCAATCAGCCAGACGCAAACAAAGGAAAGAACTGAGACAGCAAATAAAAACAGAGCGACATACCACGGTTTTCCTCCCCCTAGCGCCAGCAAACTTGAGGCGATAAGGGGACTTAGTCCGCCAAGAATCGCGGAAAATTGATAAGCAAAAGAAAGGCCGGTATATCGTACTTTGGTACCGAACATGCGGGTGAAAAGTGTTGGCTGCACGGCAAACATCATCGTCGGACCTAAGTTGTAGCCGAGGATCATACTGCACCAGATGATGAGCGTACTTTTGCTATCCAGTAATAAGAAGAAAGGAAACGCGAACAGGGTGATGCTGCCAACTTACTGATTTA
>NZ_AEJZ01000138.1:0-1187 GCF_000208525.1 Escherichia sp. TW14182 | reverse complement strand
CCAGCAAGTTCATAACCACCATGTTGGGAGCCGTTGGTGAGTTGGAACGCTCTTTTATTCGTCAAAGACAGGCAGAGGGTATCAAGATTGCAAAGGCGAAAGGTGTGTTCAAAGGGCGACAAAAAGATGATGAAATCCGCAAGAAGGTCGCTGAATATTTGGCTAAAGGAACATATACCAACGAAGAGATTTATAAGTTAGTTGGATGTGGGCGAGCTACATTTTTTCGAATCAAGAAGGAATTAAGTAAATCTCTGTAGATTGAAATATATGTCCGATTATTAATATCAACGCCCATGATAGCCAGGGCGTTTGATAGAGCTTCAGAAATGAGAATTATGCGCCATATTTTTATGTCGCCTAAGATAGCGGGGAGAAAACGTTGTTAAACGCGCTTAAAAGGGTGTGCAGCGCGTTTTTTGTATAGGTAAGGAAAATTTTTTGGGGATTTACGGCCTTAGAGGCTGCTATATTAATTATTTCGCGAGCGAGTTATTCTGTTACGAAGTTGCGAGGTTGAATGCACTCGATCGTATTTTCCTGTTTGATACTTCCCGCGAACTTTAGCCAGATACGATAGCCAATAGATCGGTCCCTCCAGTGTTTCAGGTTGACCGCGCTCGATAACATAATGGTTTGGGTATTCGGCCTTCTTCTTCGCTAAATGCACCAGCGTATGCTCACCACCAGTTAGTTGACACCAGATATCAATGATTGCGCTTCCCACTCCGTATGATCTCCCTCCCAATCGGTTTATTTGCCGATGTGGTAGTGCAATCCAGCAATGGTAATGGTCTTTTTCTACCTCATGTCTCTCACGCACCCAACTGAAAGCGAATTCATTGATTGGGCTTGTTACACCTTCTGGTCTTTTAGTTTTTGACTTGAGACGCTCACGCAATTTCTTAAATAGCTGTCGTACCCATTTGTTGCTTTCTTCTACGGCAGTACCATCAGGCAGACGCAAATCGAAGCGACTCAAGAAGACTCGACTGTAACTAAATAACATGGCATCAAGTTCCTCCACTATCGGCCTGAGGATATCTAACCGAACACCGGATTTCTCCGTAATGTTGATTTGGTACGCGCGACCATTATGGTAAAACGTATCACCAGTAATTACTGGATACCTACCGTGAGCGTGAGTTATGACTGTGTAAGGCGTGGTTTGTGTGATCTGTGACTGC
>NZ_AEJZ01000139.1:0-16601 GCF_000208525.1 Escherichia sp. TW14182 | reverse complement strand
ACTAAATCAGTAAGTTGGCAGCATCACCGTCGCTGACACTGGCATCCCCGCCCTTCCAGCTTATTAGGGATCATCTTAACTTCGCAGCTTATTTCTGCGACTTCCGACAGAATATAAGTTAGGGTATTAATCGCCTTGCTGTGTTCAATATCGAAATGAATAGAGATCTCTCTTGCTATCACCCAGCGATTTTCAGCCATCATCCATTCGGCGATTAACAAATAGAGTGGTTTTTCAACATATCCTTCACACATACGAACTCCAGTTTCACAAATTAAAAGTCTGGCTATGACTCGTTTTGAAGCAATCAAACAAGGCCATATTAAAATTGTAGATATATCGATAGTATGCAACTTCCCTGTCAATAAGTGTGAGCTAAATCCTGCTTACATCATCAAAAATAGAGTTTCCCGGAAAGATTATCCTTACTGGTAAAAAAACGGTTCTCATCAGAGAACCGTATTAGTTATTCGATCAAATTGGCGGATAAAAAATATCTGCCATGACACGCTATTATTTGATCTGCGCGTGCATTTCCTGTACCGAAATAACTTTTTCGGTCGCATCGGCATTCAGTGCCATCGCAGTAGCAAAACCGCCGTTCAGGGTGGTGTCATAATGTACTTTATATTGCAGCGCGCTGCGACGAATCACGCGGGAGTCTTCAATCGCGCGACGACCTGACGTGGTGTTGATGATGTAGGTATATTCGCCATTCTTAATACGATCCTGAATGTGCGGACGACCTTCATGCACTTTGTTCACCAGACGTGGATTAATACCCGCTTCGCCCAGCACAATCGCCGTACCGTGGGTCGCATCCAGCTCGAAGCCCTGTTTCAGCAGTTTTGCCGCCAGATCAACCACGCGTTCTTTGTCGCCTTCACGCACGGAGAGCAGCGCACGACCGTGTTTCTTCATGGTGGAGTTACTACCCAGTTGCGCTTTAGCAAACGCTTCAGCGAAGGTGCGACCGACGCCCATCACTTCCCCGGTGGAGCGCATTTCTGGCCCTAACAGCGGGTCAACGCCGGGGAATTTGTTGAACGGCAGCACCACTTCTTTCACCGAGTAGTACGGCGGGATAACTTCTTTAGTTACGCCCTGCTCAGCCAGCGATTTGCCAGCCATCACGCGCGCCGCCACTTTTGCCAGCGGTACACCGGTGGCTTTGGAGACGAACGGAACGGTACGCGCCGCACGCGGGTTAACTTCAATCAGGTAGACTTCGTTGTTTTTCACTGCAAACTGCACGTTCATCAGACCGCGCACCTGCAATTCGAAGGCCAGTTTCTGCACCTGCTGGCGCATCACATCCTGAATTTCCTGGCTCAGTGTGTACGCAGGCAGAGAACACGCGGAGTCGCCGGAGTGCACGCCTGCCTGCTCGATGTGCTCCATGATGCCGCCAATCAGCACCATTTCGCCGTCGCAGATGGCGTCCACATCAACTTCTACCGCGTCATCAAGGAAATGATCCAGCAGCACCGGCGCATCGTTAGAGACACTCACCGCCGTCTGGAAGTAACGGCGCAGGTCGGCTTCATCGTAGACGATTTCCATCGCCCGACCGCCGAGAACGTAAGATGGGCGCACCACCAGCGGGTAGCCAATCTCTTTCGCCTTCTCAACCGCCATTTCAATAGCGGTAACGGTAGCGTTAGCCGGTTGTTTCAGTTTCAGACGGTCAACCGCGTGCTGGAAGCGTTCACGGTCTTCCGCGCGGTCGATGGCATCCGGGCTGGTGCCGATAACCGGTACGCCAGCGGCTTCCAGCGCACGTGCCAGTTTCAGCGGGGTCTGACCGCCGTACTGGACGATAACGCCTTTCGGCTTCTCGATACGCACGATTTCCAGCACATCTTCCAGGGTTACCGGCTCAAAGTAGAGACGGTCGGACGTGTCGTAGTCGGTAGAGACAGTTTCCGGGTTACAGTTAACCATAATGGTTTCGTAACCGTCTTCGCGCAGCGCCAGCGAGGCGTGTACGCAGCAGTAGTCGAATTCGATCCCCTGACCGATACGGTTCGGGCCGCCGCCGAGCACCATGATTTTTTCACGGTCAGTAGACGGATTCGCTTCGCACTCTTCTTCATAAGTGGAGTACATGTAAGCGGTGTCGGTAGCAAACTCTGCCGCACAGGTATCCACACGTTTGTAGACCGGATGCAAATCATACTGGTCGCGCAGCTTGCGGATTTCCGCTTCACGCACGCCCGCCAGTTTTGCCAGACGCGCATCAGCAAAGCCTTTGCGTTTTAGCTGGCGCAGGAAGTCAGCGTTCAGGCCAGTGATGCCCACTTCTGCCACTTTCTCTTCCAGACGCACCAGCTCTTCAATTTGCACCAGGAACCAGCGATCAATGTTGGTCAGGTTGAAAACGCCGTCTACAGACAAGCCCGCACGGAAGGCATCGGCGATGTACCAGATACGCTCTGCGCCGGCATCTTTCAGTTCGCGGCGGATTTTTGTCAGGGCTTCCGGGTCATCGAGGCTCACTTTCGGGTCGAAGCCGGTCGCACCGACTTCCAGGCCGCGCAGGGCTTTTTGCAAGGATTCCTGCTGCGTGCGACCAATCGCCATCACTTCGCCAACCGATTTCATCTGGGTGGTCAGACGGTCGTTCGCACCGGCGAATTTCTCGAAGTTGAAGCGAGGAATTTTAGTAACCACGTAGTCGATGGACGGTTCGAAGGAAGCCGGAGTACGCCCGCCGGTGATGTCGTTCATCAGCTCGTCAAGGGTGTAACCCACCGCCAGTTTCGCCGCCACTTTGGCAATCGGGAAGCCGGTAGCTTTTGATGCCAGCGCCGAAGAACGCGACACACGCGGGTTCATTTCGATAACAATCAGGCGACCGTTTTTCGGGTTAACCGCAAACTGAACGTTGGAACCGCCGGTTTCAACGCCAATTTCACGCAGTACCGCCATCGAGGCGTTACGCATGATTTGATATTCTTTGTCGGTCAGCGTCTGGGCTGGCGCCACGGTGATGGAGTCACCGGTGTGGATGCCCATCGCATCGAAGTTTTCGATAGAGCAGACGATGATGCAGTTGTCGTTTTTATCACGCACCACTTCCATCTCGTACTCTTTCCAGCCGATCAGCGACTCATCAATCAGCAGCTCTTTGGTCGGGGAGAGATCCAGACCACGGGCGCAAATTTCTTCAAACTCTTCGCGGTTATAGGCGATACCGCCACCACTACCGCCCATAGTAAAGCTAGGTCGAATGATGCACGGGAAGCCAACTTCAGCGGCAACCGCCAGCGCCTCTTCCATAGTATGTGCGATACCAGAACGCGCGGTTTCGAGGCCGATTTTCTTCATCGCCACGTCGAAACGGCGGCGGTCTTCTGCTTTATCAATCGCGTCGGCGGTAGCACCAATCATGGTCACACCGAACTCTTCCAGCACGCCCTGACGCTCAAGCTCAAGCGCACAGTTCAGCGCCGTCTGACCGCCCATCGTTGGCAGCACCGCATCCGGACGCTCTTTTTCAATAATCTTACGTACCACTTCCCAGTGAATCGGCTCGATGTAGGTCGCATCAGCCATTTCCGGGTCGGTCATGATGGTCGCCGGGTTGGAGTTCACCAGAATGACGCGGTAACCCTCTTCGCGAAGGGCTTTACATGCTTGCGCGCCAGAGTAGTCAAACTCACACGCCTGACCGATAACAATCGGGCCCGCACCCAGAATCAGGATACTTTTTATATCTGTACGTTTTGGCATGGCTCTTTTACTCCTGATTACTTAGCGGTTTTACGGTACTGCTCAATTAACTCGATAAAGTGGTCGAACAACGGCGCTGCGTCGTGTGGACCAGGGCTGGCTTCAGGGTGCCCCTGGAAGCTGAACGCCGGTTTATCGGTGCGATGAATCCCTTGTAACGTACCGTCGAACAGGGATTTATGTGTAACACGCAGGTTTGCAGGTAATGTTGCTTCGTCCACCGCAAAACCGTGGTTCTGGGCAGTGATCATCACCACGTTTTTCTCAATATCTTTCACCGGATGGTTGCCGCCGTGGTGACCAAATTTCATTTTGATGGTCTTCGCCCCACTTGCCAGCGCCAGCAGCTGATGACCGAGGCAGATACCAAATACCGGGATGTCGGTTTCGAGGAATTTCTGGATGGCGGTAATGGCGTAATCACACGGGGCCGGGTCGCCAGGACCGTTGGAGAGGAAGATGCCGTCTGGATTCATTTTCAGTACGTCTTCCGCAGAAGTTTGCGCCGGAACGATGGTCAGGCGACAGCCTCTGTCCACCAGCATCCGCAGGATGTTGCGCTTGGCACCGAAATCATAAGCCACGACGTGGAACGGCAGCTCGTCTTCTTTTTTCGCTTCTGGCAGGCCGCCGGTCAGCGTCCAACTCCCTTGTGTCCAGCTATAGGCTTCTGCGGTAGTCACTTCTTTTGCCAGATCCATACCATTGAGGCCAGGGAACGCGCGGGCTTTTTCTAATGCCAGCGCCGCATCCGGGTTGTCGCCCGCGATGATGCAGCCGTTCTGTGCGCCTTTCTCGCGCAGTAAACGCGTCAGCTTACGGGTATCGATATCGGCAATCGCTACGATGTTATGGCGCTTCAGGTAAGAAGAGAGGTCTTCGGTATTACGGAAGTTGCTGGCAATCAGCGGCAGGTCGCGAATCACCAGACCTTGTGCATGTACCTGAGAAGATTCTTCATCGGCGTCATTAGTGCCGACATTGCCAATATGGGGATAAGTAAGAGTAACGATTTGACGAGAATAGGAAGGATCAGTGAGGATTTCTTGATAACCGGTCATTGAAGTATTGAAAACGACTTCCCCAACCGCCGAACCTGTTGCCCCTATGGCCCGACCGTGAAACTGGGTTCCGTCTTCCAGAACCAATAGCGCTGACTTAATCAAAACACCCTCCAGAGAATATTCACTCACTTTATTTGCATATTAATTCACAATGATGCGATGAATCAATGCAAATCTGCTTACCGACGAATTTCTGGCAAACGGCGGCATTCTGGAGATATGGGCGCTAAAAGTCAACTCAATAGCGGGATTTATTATATAATTTTATGCCTCACATCTATTTTACAGGCACTAACCGACAAAAACACAATCTAACAAGGTCTGGAAAACGCTTGCGCAGCGAGAAGAATGTGTAAACAAAGAACACGAAGAAAAAAAGTGGACCAGATGGTCAAAATTTACATTAAAACAACAAAAGCAGAAGACAAAACATGTAATTTTTAGCACTTGAATAAAATTCAAAAACATAACACCAAAAACAAAAGGGCTTAAAATTAAAGCCCTTTATAATCAATAAATTAAATGTGTTATTTTTGCGTCATTACAAATGTTTTGTGGTTACAATTTATTGAGATTAAGCACATCTCTCATATCAAAAAGACCACTTTCCTTGCCACTCAGCCACAATGCCGATCTTACTGCGCCGTTAGCAAATGTCATGCGGCTGGAAGCCTTATGAGTGATCTCCAGACGTTCGCCGATATCGGCAAACATGGCGGTATGTTCACCCACGATGTCTCCGGCACGTACAGTGGCAAAACCTATCGTTCCGGGAACGCGTTCACCGGTATGCCCTTCGCGGCTGTAAACGGCACAATCTTTCAGATCTTTATCCAACGCATGGGCAATCGCTTCCCCCATCGCCAGCGCAGTGCCTGACGGCGCATCGACTTTATGTCGATGATGCGCTTCGATAATTTCGATATCAGTGTAGTCACCCATGACCTGAGCCGCTTTCTCCAGCAACTTAAGCATGACGTTGACACCGACGCTAAAGTTGGCGGCAAAGACAATCGCAATATCTTTGGCAGCTTCACCAATCGCCTGTTTACCTGCGTCATCAAAACCCGTGGTGCCAATCACCATCCCTTTGCCATGTTGGCGGCAAAAAGCGAGATGGTTCAGCGTACCTTCCGGACGGGTAAAATCGATAAACACATCAAAATCATCTTTTACAACATCAAGGCTGCTTTGTACGATAACGCCGGTTTTTCCTGCTCCAGCCAGTTCGCCAGCATCGCTGCCCAGTAAAGAAGATCCTTCGCGTTCCAGCGCCGCGCCAAGCTGCACGCCCTCTAATGCCAGCGCCGCCTGAATCAACTGGCGGCCCATACGCCCCCCGGCTCCCGCGATGGCAACGCGGATGTTTGCATCATGCATAGCTATTCTCTTTTGTTAATTTGCATAGACCGTTTTCAGAGTAACCAGCGCATCGCTACGCCGCCAGCCAAAAACGCTGATAATTAGAAATTAATGATAAACAGGGAGGGATATCAGTGAAAGGCATGAGTCAGTGAATGACTACATGCCGATAACATGTGACAGGTTACGGCGCCAGCGCCAGCACCTCCGCCACCCACTGCTGGAAACCTTTCACGTCCAGATCCAGCGCAACCTGAACATTTGCCGGTTTATCCAGCCGACCGTCAATATCGACGACTGTCGTACCCGCAGTAAATTCACCTTGTGTTTCTACCGCCACAAAACACGGCTTGAGAGTGAACAAGTCCGGGCGAACCAGCCAGGCAATGGCACAGAGATCGTGCATTCGCAGGCCACTTTGCATACTGCCGCTGCGGTAGTGGCTAAACAGTGCATGAAGCATTTTTCCGGTGCGATTCAATTCCGGTAGTGTGGTGAGATATTCGGGAGTGAGCATCGCCTGAT
The DNA here is from genome assembly GCF_000208525.1 of Escherichia sp. TW14182. NCBI lineage: Bacteria > Pseudomonadati > Pseudomonadota > Gammaproteobacteria > Enterobacterales > Enterobacteriaceae > Escherichia > Escherichia sp. TW14182. The sequence continues at coordinate 9,915 of NZ_AEJZ01000139.1, read as the reverse complement.
TGGTGACGTCCAGGCCACACATCACAATCTCCAGTCCGCTCTGGAAGACCTGGGCCGCCGCTTCAGGATCAATCGCAATATTAAACTCGGCATTCGGCGTGAAATTGCCACGACCGGCAGAACCGCCCATGATCACCAGACGACGAATATGCGGTTTGCATTCCGGGCACTGTGAAAGCAATAGCGCGATATTCGTCAACGGCCCGATCGCCACCAGGGTAACGGGTTCAGGCGCGCACATTAGCGCATCACGAATCGCCAGAAACGCCGGTTTCTCCAGTGGTTTTCGATTGTGCTCAACGAAGTCATAACCATCCATGCCGGATTCGCCATGAACATAAGACGCATCACGCGGTGCGCGTACCAACGGTGTTGCCGCCCCCAGGGCGAGTGGGATATCCGCATCCCAGAAATGCAGCAATTGCAGCGCATTTCGGGTAGTTTTCTGCACCGATACATTGCCTCCGACAGTCGTCATCAGTTGGAGATCGAGTTGTGGGGCAAAGATCGCGGCAGCAATCGCTGCGGCATCGTCGATACCAGGGTCAGTATCCAAAAAAATCGGCAAGCGCATGTTTTCTCCATAAAAAATGCCGGTAATAAGACCGGCATTTTCGCATAACTTAGGCTGCTAATGACTTAATCAACTTCACGAATATCGACACGCAGCTCTTTCGGCACTTCGAAAACAATGTTTTCTTCACGGCCTTCAAGCGAAATGGCTTCACCACCGCCAAGCTGCTGTAAACGTGCGACGACGTTCTGTACCAGAATATCCGGAGCTGATGCGCCCGCAGTCACACCGACGCATTTCGCTTCTTTCACCCACTCTTCCTGGATATCTGCCGCATCGTCAATTAAAAACGCGCGTTTGCCCATACGCTGTGCCAGTTCCGCCAGACGGTTGGAGTTGGAGGAGTTTTTCGAACCGACCACCAGCACAACTTCCGCCTGCTCTGCCAGGGCGCGTACTGCTTCCTGACGGTTGGTAGTGGCGTAACAAATGTCATCTTTGCGCGGCCCGACAATTTTCGGGAAGCGTTTACGCAGCGCGTCGATAACATCAGACGTGTCATCCACCGACAGCGTGGTCTGGGTCATAAAAGAGAGCTTCTCTTCGTTTTTGACCGTCAGCTTCCATACGTCATCTGGCGATTCAACCAGATACATTCCCCCTTCCGGGTTGCTGTACTGTCCCATCGTCCCTTCCACTTCCGGGTGCCCGGCGTGGCCGATGAGAATAGATTCTTCACCACGACGACTAGCGCGGGCAACTTCCATATGCACTTTGGTCACCAGCGGACAGGTGGCGTCGAATACCGTCAGATCGCGACTTTTCGCTTCGTTGCGTACCGCCTGGGAAACGCCATGCGCAGAGAAAATCAGGATCGCGCCGTCCGGCACTTCGCTGATCTGCTCAATAAAGATAGCCCCACGCTCGCGCAGGCTATCGACCACGTAGCGGTTATGCACCACTTCGTGGCGGACATATATCGGTGCGCCGTAAATGGCCAGCGCGTTTTCAACAATGCTGATAGCGCGGTCTACCCCGGCACAAAAACCACGCGGGTTGGCCAACAGGATCTGCATGTTACGCCTCCAGTGCCGGATCGATTTCCAGCACTTCAATATCAAAATGAACGGTCTGCCCGGCCAGCGGATGGTTGAAATCAACGGTAATGGAGTCGCCGTTAATTTCGCGGATCACGCCAGGCATCTCACTGCCATCCATTGCGGTAAAAAGCATTATTGCGCCAATTTCTGGCTCGCCTGCATCCATAAACTCACGGCGGGAGAAGTACTGAATCAGGTCTGGTGACGGCACGCCAAACGCCGCATCTGGCTCCAGCGTGAAGGTGGTTTTATCGCCCACTTTCAGCCCCAGCAGATGTTGCTCCAGCCCTTCGGAAAGAGAAGCATCACCCAGGCGGAACAGCGCCGGTTTACCGTTGTTGCGGGTAGACTCGGCGGTAGTGCCATCGTCGAGTTTTAGCGTGAAGTGCACCAGGACGGCGCTATTGCTCTGTACAGATTCAGACATGCAGGTTTGCTCTTGTATTTGAGGATTTTTGCCGGATGCGGCCTACGATTTCGCAGCAATCGGTAGGCCGGATAAGATGCGTCAGCATCGCATCCGGCAGGGTTTATTATTGTTTTTTCGCTTTAGAAGGTAAAAAACCTTCCAGCACAATCAATGCCGCACCGACACAGATTGCGCTATCGGCGAGGTTGAAGGTGGCGAAATGCCAGTCGCCGACGTAGAAGTCGATCATATCGACCACAAAGCCGTGCCACAGACGGTCGAACAGGTTGCCCAGTGCGCCGCCAATAATCAGCGCGTAAGCGATATTGTTTAGCTTTTGCGTAGCCTTCGAGCGATACATCATCACCGTCAGGATCACACTAATACCAATCGCAATACCGGCAAAAAACCAACGCTGCCAGCCGCCGCTATCGGCAAGGAAACTAAACGCCGCGCCATAGTTACGCGCATAATGCAGATTAAGCGACGGGAACAGCGGAACCGTATCCCCCAGAGCAAAGTTCTGGAGGATCAGGTATTTGCTGCCCAGATCGATAATCAGCACGACTACCACCAGCCACAGCCAGCGTAGCCCTGTTGAACAGATCGATTGACTCATCAGGCAAACTTACGTTTTTCACCGTCGCCGGCGACGTTGCTGACACAGCGGCCGCAGATTTCTGCGTGTTCCGCCACCTTGCCGACATCCTGGGTGTAGTGCCAGCAGCGTGGGCACTTATCACCTTCGGCTTTACTCAACGCGACTTTCAGCCCTTTGAGTACTTCGCTCTGCTGCGCATCAGCAGGTGCGTCGTTATAGTCTGCAACGGCAGCGCCAGAGGTCAACAGGACAAATCGTAATTCATCACCCAGCGCGGTCAGTTTCGCCGCCAGTTCGGGTTCCGCGTACAGGGTCACTGCCGCTTCCAGAGAACCGCCGACTTTCTTATCCGCACGAGCCTGCTCGATGACTTTGTTCACTTCGCCACGCACTTTCAGCAGCTCGTCCCAGAATGCATCGTTCATCGCTTCGCTGTCTGCCAGACCAAACAGGCCTTCGTACCACTCACCGGTGAAGACGTATTTTTCACGCTCGCCCGGCAGGTAGCCCCACACTTCATCAGCGGTGAAGGAGAGGATCGGCGCCATCCAGCGCACCAGCGCTTCTGCAATGTGATACAGCGCAGTCTGGCAGCTACGACGCGCCACGCTGTCCGCTTTAGCGGTGTACTGACGGTCTTTGATGATGTCGAGGTAGAAAGAGCCCATCTCAACGGAGCAGAAGCGCATCAGGCGCTGTACCACTTCGTGGAAATCGTATGCTTCGTAAGCCTTGAGGATGTCTTCCTGAGCCGCTTTCGCACAACCCACGGCCCATCTGTCCAGTACCACCATCTCTTCCGGTTTCACCATATCTTTTGCTGGATCGAAACCATTGAGGTTTGCCAGCAGGAAGCGCGCGGTGTTACGGATACGACGATAGCTGTCAGCAGCACGTTTCAGGATCTCGTCAGAAACAGCCATTTCGCCGGTGTAGTCGGTTGATGCCACCCACAGACGCAGAATATCCGCGCCAAGTTTGTTCATCACATCCTGCGGCGAAACGGTGTTGCCGATGGATTTAGACATCTTGCGACCCTGACCATCCACGGTAAAGCCGTGGGTCAGTACCTGACGATACGGCGCTTTGCCTTTCATCGCGGTGGAGATCATTAGGGAAGACATGAACCAACCACGGTGCTGGTCAGAACCTTCCAGATACATGTCCGCTGCGTGACCGGCAAATTCCGGACGCACGTCAACAACGGAAGAGTGGGTAGATCCGGAGTCAAACCATACATCCAATGTGTCCGGCACTTTCACGTACTGATCAGCTTCATCGCCGAGGATCTCTTTCGCATCAAGATCCCACCACGCCTGGATGCCGTCAACTTCAACGCGTTTTGCCACTTCTTCCATTAGTTCGAGGGTACGCGGATGCAGCTCTTCCGTGTCTTTGTGCACGAACAGTGACATCGGTACGCCCCAGGTGCGCTGACGGGAGATACACCAGTCAGGACGGTTAGCAACCATCGACTCGATACGCGCCTGGCCCCAGTCCGGGATCCACTGCACACCTTTGATCTCTTTCAGTGACTGCGCACGCAGACCTTTCTGATCCATGCTGACGAACCACTGCGGCGTCGCGCGGAAGATGATCGGCGTTTTGTGACGCCAGCAGCACGGATAGCTGTGCTGCATTTTCTCAACATGCAACAGCGCGCCTTTTTCCTGCAGCAGCGCAACGACGATGTCGTTCGCTTTGAAGACGTTCACGCCATCCAGCGTCGGGTAAGTGCCCGGCAGATAAGTGCCGTCCGGACCAACCGGGTTAGCGGTTTCCAGGCCGTATTTCTGACCAATCACATAGTCGTCCGGGCCGTGGCCAGGCGCGGTGTGAACAGCACCAGTACCGGCATCCAGGGTAACGTGATCGCCGAGGATTGCCGGAACGTCGAAGCCCATAAACGGATGAGTAAAGCGCAGCAGCTCAAGCTCTGCACCTTTCACCGTGCCGAGAATGGTGTAATCGGTAACGCCGATACGTTGCATTACGCTTTCAACCAGATCTTTCGCCAGAATCACGGCCTGACCGTCGATCTGCACCAGCGCATAGTCGAAATCCGGTGCAATGGAGATTGCGCGGTTTGCAGGCAGAGTCCACGGCGTAGTAGTCCAGATAACCAGCGAGATTGGGCCGTTAACGTTGCTGACGCCAAATTTTGCTTTCAGCGCATCCTGAGCGACTGCCTGGAAAGCAACGTCGATGGACGGAGAGGTTTTGTCGTAATACTCAACTTCCGCTTCAGCCAGCGCAGAACGGCAGTCAACGCACCAGTGTACCGGCTTCGCACCTTTGTGCAGGTGACCGTTGCCGATGATCTTACCCAGCGCGCGAATGATGTTGGCTTCAGTTTTGAAGTCCATGGTCAGGTACGGGTGCGACCAGTCGCCCAGCACGCCCAGACGGATAAAGTCTTTGCGCTGACCGTCAACCTGGGTCGCAGCGTATTCGCGGCACTTGGCGCGGAACTCGGCGGCGGTGAATTTCTCACCCGGTTTACCGTATTCTTGCTCTACTTTCAGTTCGATCGGCAGACCGTGGCAGTCCCAGCCTGGCACATACGGCGAGTCATAACCGGAAAGCCCTTTGGACTTGATGATTATGTCTTTCAGAATCTTGTTAACCGAGTGACCAATATGAATGCTGCCATTCGCATATGGAGGGCCATCATGCAGAATGAAGGTTTTTTTGCCTTTTTTAGCCGCACGAATGATGCCGTACAGGTCATCATCAGTCCAACGCGCCAGCATTCCCGGTTCGCGTTTGGCAAGATCGCCACGCATCGGGAACCCTGTTTCCGGCAAATTCAGGGTTGATTTATAGTCACTCATCAGATTCTCGGTTCCGTATTTCGGTTTGATTACATAACAGGCTTAAGCCGGTTTTGTTAGCCCAAAAAATTCGCGGGCGGTTAATTCATCACGCGCAATCTGCGCTTTCAGTTCGTCCAGCGACGCAAATCGCTGCTCACTGCGTATTTTTTTACGCAGCACTACTTGTATATGGCGACCGTACAGGTCCATTGCAACATCTAACAAATGCACTTCCAGCTGCTGGCGAATACCGGCAACCGTAGGGCGTGTTCCGATGTTTGCCACGCCGGGTAACGGCTTTTCACCGAGGCCCAGCACTTCTACCGCATAAACCCCTTTCACCGGGGAAACCTGACGGCGTAGCGGTACATTCGCCGTCGGGAAACCAATAGTGCGCCCTAACTCATCACCGTGGACTACACGCCCGGAAATGGCAAACGGGTGCCCCAGTAAACTTTCCGCCAGAGCCAGATTGTCATCCGCCAGCGCCTGACGCACGGCGGTGCTGCTGATACGCACGCCACCTTCGCAAAAAGTTTGCGTACTGGTGATATCGAAGCCGTATTCCATGCCAGCTTTCTGTAATAACAAGAAATCACCTTCACGACCAGCGCCAAAGCGGAAATCATCACCAACAGCCAGAAATTTTACCCGCAAATGCTTCACCAGAAGATCGCTGATGAAATTTTGCGCGGTTAACGCCGCGAAACGTCTGTCGAAACGCACGCACAGCACGTAATCAACGCCACACTCTGCAAGGTAACGCAGTTTTTCCCGCAGTCGGGTCAGACGTGCCGGGGCTTTGTCGGTAGCAAACAGTTCCAGCGGTTGAGGCTCAAAAATCATCACCATCACCGGTAAGTTGCGCTTGCGCCCTTCTTCCTGCAACCCTTGCAACAGCGCGCGATGACCACGATGCACGCCGTCGAAATTACCAATAGTCAGCACACACCCTTCTTGCGGGGCCTGGCTGAGATTATGTATGCCGCGTATCAGCTTCATGTCTGGCTCAAAACAGTGAAAATCGTCCGAGTATACCTTGTACAGCGGTCAAGGTTAACCGGCGATTGAGTACTGAAATCAGAAAGAAGTGGCTTTTCATTGCTATGGCGCAAATCACGGTAAGAAACTAACGACCTGCTGCAATTTTATCGCGGAAAAGCTGTATTCACACCACGCAAGCTGGTAGAATCCTGCGCCATCACTACGTAACGAGCGCCGCCATATTAACGGCGCTTATTTGCACAAATCCATTGACAAAAGAAGGCTAAAAGGGCATATTCCTCGGCCTTTGAATTGTCCATATAGAACACATTTGGGAGTTGGACCTTGGCTAATATCAAATCAGCTAAGAAGCGCGCCATTCAGTCTGAAAAGGCTCGTAAGCACAACGCAAGCCGTCGCTCTATGATGCGTACTTTCATCAAGAAAGTATACGCAGCTATCGAAGCTGGCGACAAAGCTGCTGCACAGAAAGCATTTAACGAAATGCAACCGATCGTGGACCGTCAGGCTGCTAAAGGTCTGATCCACAAAAACAAAGCTGCACGTCATAAGGCTAACCTGACTGCGCAGATCAACAAACTGGCTTAATCGCCTTTTGTTGTCAGCTTTGTAAAAAAACCCGCGTAAGCGGGTTTTTTTATGTCTCCAGCAGGCCGAAACTGCAGCCTGCAAAGTACGAATAGTTATTTCGCGGCTGGCGTAAACAGCGCAGAGTAATCGGCATTGCAAATACGCTGTACCGCAGGGTGTTGAATCATCCTTTCGGCAAAAATCGCATGGTACTCTTCCATGACGTTCTCAACTCGCCCAATCTCCACAACCGAGTTATCATTATAAAAATCATTGGCATATAGCGAAGGCGCAACGAAAATAGCGTTATGCGTCGCCCCAAAGGCTTTCATCAACGCCGCATCATCAAACTCCCCCAGAATTTCAACGTTTAAGCCCTGAGAGTTAAACCAGTTTAATAGCTTGCGTCCCAACATTGAGCGACGCCCCGGAATAAGTAAACGACGCTCTTCCAGACAGGCAGGAAACGGCTTTTCCGGCAGCGGGTTAGTACACCAGAAACTGACGCCACACTCGCCAATTTTCATGGAAAACAGCCCTTCTTGTTGGGTGGAGTCGATCGGACAGTCAGAGATGATCATATCCAGCTTATGCTGACTCAACTGCTCTAACAGCATCTCGTGCGTCGATTCGAAACAGCGTAGATGGATCTGCTCGTCTTCTACAACGGCTGCATCCAGAACACTGCTGACCAGGCGTTTGGAAAGGGCATCTGCCACACCAACATCAAATAATAAGTTGGACTCTTTGCGATAGTTGACGATATCCAGCATTTCCTGGCTTAACGTGAACATTTTATCGGCATAGCGATAGACCAGTTCCCCCAGTTCACTGGGTTCCAGACCGCGTCCTTTACGCTTAAATAATTTCCCTTGCAGGCGCTCTTCCAGCGCCCGGATCTGTCCGGTAATGGTTTGTGGTGTTAAATAAAGCGCCTCCGCTGCGCCAACCACAGAGCCTTCTTTGTAGACATGCCAGAAGTAATACAAGTGGTTGTAATTGATATGAGACATGCTCATTTCTCTCCCTGATAAGAATGAAAAGGGAGCCATTTATGGCTCCCCGGAACATCGTCCTGTCAAACTGATGGACGTAAACGAATGCGTAACCAGCTATATCCAATTACCGCCGAAGAGATTGAGCCAACCAGAATGCCCAATTTCGCCCAGTTAATCAGTTCTGGATCTACGCTACCAAAAGCCAGGCTGGCGATAAAGATAGACATAGTAAAACCGATACCGCACAGGATACCAACCGCCATAATTTGCTGATAAGTGGTTCCCTCCGGCAAATGCGCCAGTTTCAAACGCAGCGCCAGCCAGCAGAACAAACTAATACCCAACGGCTTGCCAATCAGCAAACCGGCGATGATCCCTAATGGCAGGATGGAGGTCAGGCCATCCAGCGTCACGCCTTGCAGAGAAACGCCGGCATTGGCAAAAGCAAACAACGGCAAAATCAGATAAGCCACCCACGGATGCAATACATGCTCCAGGCGCTTCGCCGGAGAACGACCATGCTTCTCTTTCAATGGAATAAAGAAACCGACAATGACGCCTGCCAGCGTTGCGTGGACGCCTGATTTCAACACTGCAGTCCACAACACCACGCCGACCAGAATATAAACTCCCGTGCGGCGAACACCACAAATGTTCAGCACCGCGAGCACCGCAATTGCTACAGCAGCAACGCCAAGAGAGGCCATTGACAAGTCATTAGTGTAAAACAAGGCGATGATAATGATGGCTCCAAGATCGTCGATAATAGCCAGTGCCATCAAAAAAATCTTCAGTGCTAACGGTACACGGCTTCCCAATAACGCCAGGACACCGAGGGCAAAGGCAATATCAGTCGCCGCCGGGATTGCCCACCCTTCACGAGTGATAGGATCGGCGTAGTTAAAGGCCAAATAGAGCAATGCCGGGACAATCATCCCGCCGATTGCGGCAATAACCGGAAACGCAGCCTGGCGCAAACTGGCCAGCGATCCTTGCATCAGCTCGCGTTTAACTTCCAGACCAACTAACAGGAAAAATATCGCCATTAGCGCGTCATTTATCCATAACAGCATGTTTTTATTGATTTCAAGAGAACCTACCCGCAGCTGAACCGGCGTCTCAAGAAAGTCGTGATACCATCCACTGGTTGCACCGCTATTGGCCATAATCATCGCCAGAACAGCGGCAATGATGAGAATAATGCCTCCCGAGGCATCACTGCTAAAGAATCGATGCAGATGTTTCACTTTTTATTTCTCTTTCAGGTGAATAGATCGTTTTTACTATTTTACTCTGCACGAATCATCGTTAAAATCAGATTATAGTGTAGGAACAATTCGCTTTTAACGATCTATAAAGAAGATTATGTCACCAGCAGAGGAAGTGTTGTTGGCGCTCGAAAGCGGTGGCTGATGACCTCAAACCCTGATAATCATAGCCTAATGTCAAGATTTCTGAGGGGTTTATTCGGAATAAGTAATAATTAATTTGCAATAAACCGGAGCTGTTTGTTAAGGCGATATTTCAAATATCTCCAATTTATCGTCCATAATCGCAATAAAAAGCTAAATCAAAGTTAACTAATTGAATCCTTAAAAAAATTACGCCATAAAAATGCGAGGCGTCTTCAGGATTAGAATCGATAAAACAGAATGGATTAAAGAGAGCAGTATAATAGCGGCGGGTGCTTGAGGCTGTCTGTCTCAGGCATTAGCTGGATGGCAGATAGAGAAAAGCCCCGAGTGATATTTTACCATCAACCCGAGGCCCCCTATATGCAGACCCATGTAGAGTGCCTCTTACTGACCGTAAGGTCAAGGAGAAGAGAGCAATGAAGCAGCATAAGGCGATGATAGTCGCCCTGATCGTCATCTGTATCACCGCCGTAGTGGCGGGGCGGGG
>NZ_AEJZ01000140.1:0-12344 GCF_000208525.1 Escherichia sp. TW14182 | reverse complement strand
CTAAATCAGTAAGTTGGCAGCATCACCCAAGAAATTTTTAAAATAAGCGCACCAGCAATAATATTTACAGAAAGGAATTAATTATTTCTTTCAAAGTTTACCTGATTATTAAACAATGATAATTAAAACATATTAAACTGATTAATTCATTTCTTGTTTACCTGGAATAATCAATATCGCAAACTTTTATTTTACATCTACTGATTAAAAAATATCTGTTTCGTGAACCACACCTCTTTACATTTGCTCACATCATAAACATAACAATAAGTGTCGACGTGATATGAGTTTGTGATGGTATCAATTTTCGCCACATCTGACATAAGCGCAATAAATAACCTGGATCAATAATTATCTTAAATTGAACGTTCAAGAAATCACCGAACAGTTATTTTTAACAATTTTTTCTCTTCCCATTGACTTTCCCGAACACCTTGTCTGACCTAAGGTGCGTGGAAGCCGCCTTTTCCGTCGCGAGTTATCCACAAAGTTATACACTTGCAAGAGGGTCATTTTCACACTATCTTGCAGTGAATCCCAAACATACCCCCTATATATAGTGTTTGTAGCGACTTCCCTCACTACAGGTAGTCTGCATGAAACTATTTCGGAAAGAACAGGTACTACATACATGAATCAGAATCTGCTGGTGACAAAGCGCAACGGTAGCACAGAGCGCATCAATCTCGACAAAATCCATCGCGTTCTGGATTGGGCGGCAGAAGGACTGCATAACGTTTCGATTTCCCAGGTCGAACTGCGCTCCCACATTCAGTTTTATGACGGTATCAAGACTTCTGACATCCACGAAACCATTATCAAGGCTGCCGCAGACCTGATCTCCCGTGAAGCACCGGATTATCAGTACCTCGCCGCGCGCCTGGCAATTTTCCACCTGCGTAAAAAAGCCTACGGCCAGTTTGAGCCGCCTGCGCTGTATGACCATGTGAAGAAAATGGTCGAAATGGGCAAATACGATAATCATCTGCTGGAAGACTACACGGAAGAAGAGTTCAAGCAGATGGACACGTTTATCGATCACGACCGTGATATGACCTTCTCTTACGCTGCCGTTAAGCAACTGGAAGGCAAATATCTGGTACAAAACCGCGTAACCGGCGAGATCTACGAAAGCGCCCAGTTCCTGTATATTCTGGTTGCTGCCTGCCTGTTCTCAAACTATCCGCGTGAAACCCGTCTGCAATATGTGAAGCGTTTTTACGACGCGGTTTCCACATTTAAAATTTCGCTGCCGACGCCAATCATGTCCGGCGTGCGTACCCCGACTCGTCAGTTCAGCTCCTGCGTACTGATCGAATGCGGCGACAGCCTGGATTCCATCAACGCGACTTCCAGCGCGATTGTAAAATACGTTTCCCAGCGTGCGGGTATCGGTATCAACGCCGGGCGTATTCGTGCGCTGGGTAGCCCGATTCGCGGTGGCGAAGCGTTCCACACCGGTTGTATTCCGTTCTACAAACATTTCCAGACGGCGGTGAAATCCTGCTCTCAGGGCGGTGTGCGCGGCGGTGCAGCAACGCTGTTCTACCCAATTTGGCATCTGGAAGTAGAAAGCCTGCTGGTGCTGAAAAACAACCGTGGGGTTGAAGGCAACCGCGTGCGTCATATGGACTACGGGGTACAAATCAACAAACTGATGTATACCCGCCTGCTGAAAGGTGAAGATATCACCCTGTTCAGCCCGTCCGATGTACCAGGGTTGTACGACGCGTTCTTCGCCGATCAGGAAGAATTTGAGCGCCTGTACACCAAATATGAAAAAGACGACAGCATCCGCAAACAGCGTGTGAAAGCCGTTGAGCTGTTCTCGCTGATGATGCAGGAACGTGCGTCTACCGGTCGTATCTATATTCAGAACGTTGACCACTGCAACACCCACAGCCCGTTTGATCCGGCTATTGCACCAGTGCGCCAGTCTAACCTGTGCCTGGAAATCGCCCTGCCGACCAAACCGCTCAATGACGTCAACGACGAAAACGGTGAAATCGCGCTGTGTACGCTGTCTGCTTTCAACCTGGGCGCAATTAATAGCCTGGATGAACTGGAAGAGCTGGCGATTCTGGCGGTACGCGCACTCGACGCGTTGCTGGATTATCAGGATTACCCGATCCCGGCAGCCAAACGCGGAGCGATGGGTCGTCGCACGCTGGGTATTGGTGTAATCAACTTCGCTTACTACCTGGCGAAGCACGGTAAACGCTACTCTGACGGCAGCGCCAACAACTTGACGCATAAAACCTTCGAAGCTATTCAATATTACCTGCTGAAAGCGTCTAACGAGCTGGCGAAAGAGCAAGGCGCGTGTCCGTGGTTTAACGAAACCACTTACGCGAAAGGCATCCTGCCGATCGATACCTACAAGAAAGATCTGGATGCTATCGCCAATGAACCGCTGCATTACGACTGGGAAGCGTTGCGTGAGTCAATCAAAACGCACGGCCTGCGTAACTCCACGCTTTCTGCTCTGATGCCGTCAGAGACCTCTTCGCAGATCTCCAACGCCACTAACGGTATTGAGCCGCCGCGCGGTTACGTCAGCATTAAAGCGTCGAAAGACGGTATTCTGCGCCAGGTGGTGCCTGACTACGAACACCTGCACGACGCCTATGAGCTGCTGTGGGAAATGCCGGGTAACGATGGCTACCTGCAACTGGTGGGTATCATGCAGAAATTTATTGATCAGTCGATCTCTGCTAACACCAACTACGATCCGTCACGTTTCCCGTCAGGAAAAGTGCCGATGCAGCAGTTGCTGAAAGACCTGCTCACCGCCTACAAATTCGGGGTCAAAACGCTGTATTATCAGAACACCCGTGACGGCGCTGAAGACGCGCAGGACGATCTGGTGCCGTCAATCCAGGACGATGGCTGCGAAAGCGGCGCATGTAAGATCTGATAATCCCCCAGCCTTTGCACCAAACCGTCCCCTCTCCCCTTGCGGGAGAGGGTTAGGGTGAGGGGTAATAAAACCACAGGACACATTCATGGCATATACCACCTTTTCACAGACGAAGAATGATCAGCTCAAAGAACCCATGTTCTTTGGTCAGCCGGTCAACGTGGCTCGCTACGATCAGCAAAAATATGAAATCTTCGAAAAATTGATCGAAAAGCAGCTCTCTTTCTTCTGGCGCCCGGAAGAAGTTGACGTCTCCCGCGACCGTATCGATTATCAGGCGCTGCCGGAGCACGAAAAACACATCTTTATCAGCAACCTGAAATATCAGACGCTGCTGGATTCCATTCAGGGTCGTAGCCCGAACGTGGCGCTGCTGCCGCTGATTTCTATTCCCGAACTGGAAACCTGGGTAGAAACCTGGGCGTTTTCGGAAACAATTCACTCCCGCTCCTACACGCACATCATTCGTAATATCGTTAACGATCCGTCTGTTGTGTTTGACGATATCGTCACCAACGAGCAGATCCAGAAACGCGCGGAAGGGATTTCAGCTTACTACGACGAACTGATCGAAATGACCAGTTACTGGCATCTGCTTGGCGAAGGCACTCATACCGTCAACGGCAAAACCGTGACCGTTAGCCTGCGCGAGCTGAAGAAAAAACTGTATCTCTGCCTGATGAGCGTTAACGCGCTGGAAGCGATTCGTTTCTACGTCAGCTTCGCTTGCTCTTTCGCATTCGCTGAACGTGAGCTGATGGAAGGCAACGCCAAAATTATTCGCCTGATTGCCCGTGACGAAGCCCTGCACCTGACTGGTACTCAGCATATGCTGAATCTGTTGCGTAGCGGCGCGGACGATCCTGAGATGGCGGAAATTGCCGAAGAGTGTAAGCAAGAGTGCTATGACCTGTTCGTTCAGGCAGCACAGCAAGAGAAAGATTGGGCGGATTATCTGTTCCGCGACGGTTCGATGATTGGTCTGAATAAAGACATTCTCTGCCAGTACGTCGAGTACATCACCAATATCCGTATGCAGGCGGTTGGTTTAGATCTGCCGTTCCAGACGCGCTCCAACCCAATCCCGTGGATCAACACCTGGCTGGTGTCTGATAACGTACAGGTTGCTCCGCAGGAAGTGGAAGTCAGTTCTTATCTGGTCGGACAGATTGACTCGGAAGTAGACACCGACGATTTGAGTAACTTCCAACTCTGATGGCTCGTGTTACCCTGCGCATCACTGGCACACAACTGCTGTGCCAGGATGAACACTCTTCCCTTCTGGCGGCGCTGGAATCCCACAATGTGGCAGTTGAGTATCAGTGCCGCGAAGGCTACTGCGGCTCCTGTCGCACGCGCCTTGTCGCAGGCCAGGTGGACTGGATTGCCGAACCGTTAGCCTTTATTCAGCCAGGGGAGATTTTGCCCTGTTGTTGCCGGGCAAAAGGCGATATTGAAATCGAGATGTGATTGGGTACTAGCGCCAGATGCGACGCTTATGCATCTTATCTGGCCTACAACGATTACATGGCAGAATAATACGCTTTCACCTGCTCCCAGTCGGCTTTGGGGATCGGTTCCAGATATTTCTCCAGCTGGCGGAAGTCATGATGAATCGCTTTATGGCGACGCAGACGACGGCGACTTTTCTCCAGATCAAGAAAACCGGCTTCTGCCTTACCTTCTGTTTTCACATAGATATGGCGAACATAACAGCAACCATGCTGACGATTAACGCTATGCATCTTTTTAAATGCCAACGCCACCGCTTTCAACATGGCTTGCCGCACATCGTCGGAATAAGGCGTTACTGCGTGTTGTGAATACCAGTCAGCAATGCTGACAAATCCCGCCATATCTTCTGTCACCAGCAACGCGCGCCATTCGCCATCAATTTTCACCGCTTCTCCAAAAACGATTTTCGGCACAATCACGCCAGCGCGTTCCAGATCTTTTATCACCGCAACCTCGCGCACAATCGTCGGACGCCCAAACGGATAGCGGATAGAATAAAACAAGTGGTGAGTCATGCGCTTCACGTACAACTTTTTGCCGTTGTGCTCGACGCATTGCACCCCGCTCATACCGTTGCGGCGGTAATTCGGCTCCTCAACCCAGTCACCTTCTGTAGCCCACCAATGATTGAACTCATCGTGCTTTGCTGAAACTGCCATACCCTGTCGCCTGTCTTTATTGTTAACGACAATGACTATAGGTGTTTACCTTAAGAAAAACTTAATAAAAAGTGTTTCTTAATGGATTTCTTTTGCCGGGAACAAGTCATCCCGCTCCAAATAACAGCAAGTAAGGATAACCAACAGATTTTATTGAAGAATTAACTATGTCCACTATATGTAGGGGGGTGGATGAAGAGTGGCATCGGATGGCGCATAAGTGCCATCCGACACTGAATTTACTCTTTATTGAGGAATTTTACTGCCTTATCCGGGAAGTCCGTAAACAACCCATTAACACCTGCTTTGTTATACAGAGCGTCATACAGTTGATTCACATCGGTCGTATATGCCGGCAGTTTATCCGACCGCACGGTATAAGGATGCACCACCAGCTTATTCTGCTGTGCATCTTTCACCATTCCAGTCAGTTTGATATTGCCCGGCTGTGATGTCTCATCAATCACCATATGGTAATCGGGGCCAATACCGTCGGCATATTCCGCCACCTGCTTCATGGCACCCGGCTTAAACATCCAGTCATAGCTGTAATTTACCCAGGTTCCGTCCGGCTGTTTCTGCTGAGTTTCATTCCAGTCAGTATAAGCAATCAACTGAACCAGATTGAGATTCATGCCCATTTTCGGTTCCAGCTCATTTTTAATGCGTTTCAGCTCATCAGCATCAAAGCATTGCAAATAAACTTTGTCCCCTTTGCTGGTGTAACCATATTTTTTCAACACTTCCAGCGTTTTTGCCGCAATATCCTTCCCTTCCTGATGATGAAACCACGGCGCTTTAATTTCTGGATAGATGCCGATATTTTTCCCCGTCGAGTGATTTAATCCCTGAATAAATTCAATCTCTTCTTCGAAAGTGTGGACACGAAAGTCAGACTTACCCATCGGGAATCGCCCGGGGAAAGTCTGCACTTTTTTGCCGTTTACAATATCGAAACCTTCGGTAAATTTCAGAGACTTAATTTCATCCAGCGTGAAATCTATCGCGTAGTAGCGACCATCTTTACGCGCCCGATTCGGAAAACGATCGGCGACATCAGTAACGCGATCAAGATAGTGGTCATGCAGGACGACCAGATGGTCGTCTTTGGTCATTACCAAATCCTGCTCCAGATAGTCAGCCCCCTGTGCATATGCCATCGCTTTTGCTGGCAGCGTATGCTCCGGTAAATAACCACTGGCGCCGCGATGGGCTATTACAATTTTCTCGCTATTGTCTGCCGCCATTGCACTGCTTCCCATGATCATTCCACTCATCATGATCGCCATGCTAAGGTTTTTCAGCGTCAATTTCATGCCATTAGCCTCCGTTGCGTTTTTGCAGTAATTCCTGATGGCGACGTTTTTCGCCAATCATCACAACAATCAACAAGATAACCGCCAGAATGCTGCCGCCAATCATTACCATAAAGCCGCCATCCCAGCCGAAGAAGTCCACGGTGTAGCCAACAATCGCACTCGCCGCCACAGAACCGCCAAGATAACCAAACAGTCCGGTAAAGCCTGCCGCCGTACCTGCCGCTTTTTTCGGTGCCAGTTCCAGCGCGTGCAGACCGATCAGCATGACAGGGCCATAAATCAGGAAGCCAATGACAATCATACAAATCATATCTACGGTCGGGTTGCCCGCCGGGTTCATCCAGTAAACGATAGTTGCGATGGTCACCAGAGTCATAAAGAAGACGCCGGTTGCACCACGGTTGCCACGGAAGACTTTATCCGACATCCAGCCGCACAGTAGGGTGCCCGGAATGCCCGCGTACTCATAAAGGAAATAGGCCCAGGAAGATTTATCCAGCGCGAAGTGTTTCACCTCTTTCAGGTAAGTTGGCGACCAGTCGAGGATGCCGTAGCGAAGCAAATAAACGAACACGTTGGCGATAGCGATGTACCACAGCAGTTTGTTCGGCAGTACGTACTGCATGAAAATCTGCTTCGCGGTCAGTTCCTGTTCCGCTTTTTCGTTATAGTCGTCCGGGTAATCATTTTTGTACTCTTCGATCGGCGGCAGACCACAGGATTGCGGGGTATCGCGCATCATAGCAAAAGCGAAAAGCGCCACCAGAATGGCACAGAAAGCAGGCATATAAAGCGCCGCGTGCCAGTCATTGAACCAGGCCATCCCCAGCAAGAATAACAGCGGCGGAATACCACCACCGACGTTATGCGCACAGTTCCACACCGATACAATGCCGCCACGTTCTTTCTGTGACCACCAGTGCACCATGGTACGACCACACGGCGGCCACCCCATCCCCTGGAACCAGCCGCAGAGGAACAGCAGCACGAACATCACCGCAATGCTGGAAGTCGCCCACGGCACAAAGCCCATAAACAGCATCACTGCCGCAGCAAGAATCAAACCTGCTGGCAGGAAAACGCGCGGATTCGAGCGATCCGATACCGAGCCCATGATGAATTTCGAAAATCCATAGGCGATTGAGATCCCTGAAAGCGCAAAACCTAAATCGCCACGCGAGAATCCCTGCTCCACCAGGTAAGGCATTGCAAGAGCAAAGTTCTTACGAACCAGATAGTAAGCGGCATAACCAAAGAAGATCCCCAGGAAAATTTGCCAGCGCAATCGACGATAGGTCGGGTCGATCTCCGCAGCAGGTAAGCGCGCTTTATGTGGCGCTGGTTTAAAAATACTCAACATTTATAGCCTCCGTGGCCCATGGTCTTATTTATGATTAACAGCCTGATTCAGTGGAAGAACCTGCTGTTTTTTTGAGTTGCCGCGATGTTAAGAAAACATTCATAAATTAAATGTGAATTACCGCACACATTATTAAATAAGATTGCCAAAATGTTCCGAAAGGCGCATGAAATCACGTTTCACTTTCGAATAATGAGCGAATATGCGCGAAATCAAACAATTCATGTTTTTACTATGGCTAAATGGTAAAAAACGAACTTCAGAGGGATAGCAATGAAAACTCGCGACTCGCAATCAAGTGACGTGATTATCATTGGCGGCGGCGCAACGGGAGCCGGGATTGCCCGCGACTGTGCCCTGCGCGGGCTGCGCGTGATTTTGGTTGAGCGCCACGACATCGCAACCGGTGCCACCGGGCGTAACCACGGCCTGCTGCACAGCGGTGCGCGCTATGCGGTAACCGATGCGGAATCGGCCCGCGAATGCATTAGTGAAAACCAGATCCTGAAACGCATTGCACGTCACTGCGTTGAACCAACCAACGGCCTGTTTATCACCCTGCCGGAAGATGACCTCTCCTTCCAGGCCACTTTTATTCGCGCCTGCGAAGAAGCAGGGATCAGCGCAGAAGCTATAGACCCGCAGCAAGCGCGCATTATCGAACCTGCCGTTAACCCGGCACTGATTGGCGCGGTGAAAGTTCCGGATGGCACCGTTGATCCATTTCGTCTGACCGCAGCAAACATGCTCGATGCCAAAGAACACGGTGCCGTTATCCTTACCGCTCATGAAGTCACGGGGCTGATTCGTGAAGGCGCGACGGTGTGTGGTGTTCGTGTACGTAACCATCTCACCGGCGAAACCCAGGCACTTCATGCACCTGTGGTGGTTAATGCCGCCGGGATCTGGGGGCAACACATTGCCGAATATGCCGATCTGCGCATTCGCATGTTCCCGGCGAAAGGATCGCTGCTGATCATGGATCACCGCATTAATCAGCATGTGATCAACCGCTGCCGTAAACCTTCTGATGCCGATATTCTGGTTCCCGGCGATACCATTTCGCTGATTGGCACCACCTCTTTACGTATTGATTACAATGAGATCGACGACAACAGAGTGACGGCAGAAGAAGTGGATATTCTGCTGCGTGAAGGGGAGAAACTGGCTCCGGTGATGGCGAAAACGCGTATTCTGCGAGCCTACTCTGGCGTGCGCCCGTTGGTTGCCAGCGATGACGACCCAAGTGGGCGTAACGTCAGCCGTGGTATTGTGCTGCTCGACCATGCTGAACGCGATGGCCTTGACGGATTTATCACCATCACCGGCGGCAAACTGATGACCTATCGGCTGATGGCGGAATGGGCTACCGACGCGGTATGTCGCAAACTGGGCAACACGCGCCCCTGCACTACCGCCGACCTGGCACTACCTGGCTCACAGGAACCGGCTGAAGTCACCCTGCAAAAAGTCATCTCTCTGCCAGCGCCACTTCGCGGTTCAGCGGTTTATCGTCATGGCGATCGCACGCCTGCCTGGCTGAGCGAAGGCCGTCTGCACCGCAGCCTGGTCTGTGAGTGCGAAGCCGTTACCGCAGGCGAAGTGCAATATGCAGTAGAAAATTTGAACGTTAACAGCCTGTTAGATTTGCGCCGTCGTACCCGTGTGGGAATGGGCACCTGCCAGGGCGAACTCTGCGCCTGCCGCGCCGCCGGACTGCTGCAACGCTTTAACGTCACCACATCTGCGCAATCTATCGAGCAACTTTCCACCTTCCTGAACGAACGCTGGAAAGGCGTGCAACCTGTTGCCTGGGGCGATGCGTTGCGCGAAAGCGAATTTACCCGTTGGGTTTATCAGGGACTGTGTGGTCTGGAGAAGGAGCAGAAAGATGCGATTTGATACTGTCATTATGGGCGGCGGTCTTGCCGGATTACTCTGCGGCCTGCAACTACAAAAACACGGGCTGCGTTGTGCGATTGTCACTCGTGGTCAGAGCGCGCTGCATTTTTCGTCCGGGTCGCTGGATTTACTGAGCCATCTACCGGACGGTCAACCGGTGACAGACATTCACGATGGCCTGGAATCTTTGAGCCATCAGGCTCCTGCCCATCCTTACAGTGTTCTCGGCTCACAGCGCGTGCTCGATCTCGCTTGCCGGGCGCAGGCATTGATCGCTGAAAGCGGTGCACAATTGCAGGGTAGCGTTGAACTGGCTCACCAGCGGGTTACACCGCTCGGCACTCTGCGCTCAACCTGGCTAAGTTCGCCAGAAGTCCCCGTCTGGCCGCTGCCAGCGAAGAAAATATGTGTGGTGGGTATCAGCGGGCTAATGGATTTTCAGGCGCATCTTGCGGCGGCTTCGTTACGTGAACTGGATCTTTCGGTTGAAACCGCAGAAATTGAACTGCCGGAACTGGATGTGCTACGTAATAACGCCACCGAGTTCCGCGCGGTAAATATTGCCCGTTTCCTTGATAACGAAGAAAACTGGCCGCTGTTGCTTGATGCGCTTATCCCTGTTGCCAACACTTGTGAAATGATCCTGATGCCCGCCTGCTTCGGCCTGGCTGATGACAAACTCTGGCGCTGGCTGAACGAACAATTGCCCTGTTCATTAATGTTACTGCCGACACTGCCACCTTCCGTGCTGGGCATCCGTCTGCAAAACCAGTTGCAGCGCCAGTTCGTGCGCCAGGGCGGTGTATGGATGCCGGGCGATGAAGTGAAAAAAGTGACCTGCAAAAATGGCGTAGTCAGTGAAATATGGACACGTAATCACGCCGATATTCCGCTACGTCCGCGCTTTGCGGTACTTGCCAGCGGCAGTTTCTTTAGCGGCGGGCTGGTCGCGGAACGTAACGGCATCCGCGAGCCGATTCTCGGCCTTGATGTGCTGCAAACCACCACGCGGGGTGAGTGGTATCGAAGTGATTTTTTTGCGCCGCAACCGTGGCAGCAGTTCGGTGTAACCACTGATGAGACGCTACGTCCGTCGCTGGCAGGCCAGACGGTAGAAAACTTGTTTGCCATCGGTTCAGTGCTGGGCGGATTTGATCCTATCGCTCAGGGATGCGGCGGCGGCGTTTGTGCTGTCAGTGCATTACATGCTGCTCAACAGATTGCCCAACGCGCAGGAGGCCAACAATGAACGATACCAGCTTCGAAAACTGCATTAAGTGCACCGTCTGTACCACCGCCTGCCCGGTGAGCCGGGTAAATCCTGGTTATCCGGGGCCCAAACAGGCCGGGCCGGACGGTGAGCGTCTGCGTTTAAAAGATGGTGCACTTTATGACGAGGCGCTGAAATATTGCATCAACTGCAAACGTTGCGAAGTCGCCTGCCCATCCGATGTGAAGATTGGCGATATCATCCAACGCGCGCGGGCGAAATATGACACCACGCGCCCGTCGCTGCGCAATTTCGTTTTGAGTCATACCGACCTGATGGGTAGCGTTTCCACGCCGTTCGCGCCTATCGTCAACACCGCTACCTCGCTGAAACCGGTGCGGCAGCTGCTTGATGCGGCGTTAAAAATCGATCATCGCCGCACGCTGCCGAAATACTCCTTCGGCACGTTCCGTCGCTGGTATCGCAGCGTGGCGGCTCAGCAGGCGCAATATAAAGACCAGGTCGCCTTTTTCCACGGCTGCTTCGTTAACTACAACCATCCGCAGTTAGGCAAAGATTTAATTAAAGTGCTCAACGCGATGGGCACCGGCGTGCAACTGCTCAGCAAAGAAAAATGCTGCGGCGTACCACTGATCGCCAACGGCTTTACCGATAAAGCACGTAAACAGGCAATCACGAATGTAGAGTCGATCCGCGAAGCTGTGGGGGTAAAAGGTATTCCGGTGATTGCCACCTCCTCAACCTGTACATTTGCCCTGCGCGACGAGTACCCGGAGGTGCTGAATGTCGACAACAAAGGCTTGCGCGATCATATCGAACTGGCAACCCGCTGGCTGTGGCGCAAGCTGGACGAAGGAAAAACCTTGCCACTGAAGCCACTGCCGCTAAAAGTGGCCTATCACACCCCGTGCCATATGGAAAAAATGGGCTGGACGCTCTACACCCTGGAATTGTTGCGCAAAATCCCAGGGCTTGAGCTAACAGTGCTGGATTCCCAGTGCTGCGGTATTGCAGGAACCTACGGTTTCAAGAAAGAGAACTACCCCACCTCACAAGCCATCGGTGCGCCACTGTTCCGCCAGATAGAAGAGAGCGGCGCGGATCTGGTGGTCACCGACTGCGAAACCTGTAAATGGCAGATTGAGATGTCAACCAGCAAACGCTGCGAACATCCAATGACATTACTGGCACAGGCACTTGAATAATCTTCACTGGCAGGACGTGAAAACCTCCTGCCATTCATATCCACGCTGAATATTTCAGAATAACTGCTCTCTATTTTTTTACTTAACTTCACATTTCCATGTATTGACACTCGCTATCTAAAAGTAGCTTTATTATGTCCCTTCAGAAACTAATTGATATAAATAATAATATTCACCACCACATTACCTAAAAGAATAATAATATACGATTATTAAAAATTAAACATATTCAC
>NZ_AEJZ01000141.1:0-26000 GCF_000208525.1 Escherichia sp. TW14182 | reverse complement strand
ACTATCAGTAAGTTGGAGTCACTACCCGCATAAACTTCCCTCTGCAAAGTGAGCTGCCAGTTTAAAACCTTTCGCCGCGTTGTGCTTAACAGTTATAGCTTTAAGCAATCAATGCAACAGGTTAAACCTACTTTCAGCGAATAAGATTTGGCGTGATCATGCACACATGACAGATAAATGGAGAAAGCCAATGCAAACCGTTATTTTCGGTCGTCCGGGTTGCCCTTACTGCGTGCGTGCCAAAGATTTGGCAGAAAAGTTAAGTAATGAACACGATGATTTTCACTATCAGTATGTGGATATTCGTGCTGAAGGGATCACTAAAGAGGATCTGCAACAGAAAGCTGGCAAGCCGGTAGAAACCGTACCGCAGATTTTTGTCGATCAGCAACACATCGGTGGCTATACCGATTTTGCTGCCTGGGTGAAAGAGAATCTTGACGCCTGATTACCGGATAAGCCCTCTCTGTTTGAGGGCTTTATTGATTTTTTCTGTGTTGTGGCCTGAACAAGCTACTAATAAACAAAAAACATAACGCGCCCAGCGCACACCAGAAGACGGCACTCAACAACCACGCCAGCTCCTGCCAGAATGAGCGTGATGGTGAAAAAAACAGACGCATAATTAACATAGAACAGGGTGCTGCCAGCATTGCGCCAAACAGTGGTTTAAGGACTTCTCTACGCCGCGAAAAAAAGCTGGCTACAGCCCCAGGAAGAATGAAAAACAGTAAGCCGATTTCAGGGTGCCCGGCAGCCCGAAAAGCTCCCTTCATATGTGTCGCCAGAAAAAGGCACACCACAATAAAGAGGACAAAACAGCAAATTGCCCCCGCCCAATGTTGTTTATGTTTCACATGTTCCTCCTGACACTGCCTCTATCGAACACATTTTTCGCCGGTGTGGCGCTCAGTAAGATAAAGCCGCTTCGCATTCCATGCTAATATAGGCCAACACAATTCTTATAGCCGTTGGTATCTAATGTGATTACACTAGTAAAATATATTGTTACTTTACTATTGATTAAGTGCGCTGAATGAATCTGCGCTCTGAATTCAGGTAAAAACATTATCTTAAATTACCATTTCTTTCAACAGCTTACTCGTAAACAAGAAGTTAGTCTCCGTGAATATAAACGTCGCCGAATTGTTAAATGGGAATTACATTCTGTTATTATTCGTGGTCCTCGCGCTTGGACTATGTCTCGGAAAATTACGACTTGGTTCAATCCAACTGGGTAATTCCATTGGCGTTTTAGTCGTATCACTGTTATTAGGGCAACAACATTTCAGTATTAACACCGACGCGCTTAATCTTGGCTTTATGCTGTTTATTTTCTGCGTCGGGGTCGAAGCCGGACCCAACTTTTTTTCCATTTTTTTCCGCGATGGTAAAAATTACCTAATGTTAGCCCTGGTAATGGTCGGTAGTGCACTGCTGATCGCCTTAGGGCTGGGTAAGTTGTTTGGCTGGGACATCGGCCTGACGGCTGGTATGTTGGCTGGCTCAATGACATCAACACCGGTTTTGGTTGGTGCGGGCGATACCTTACGCCACTCTGGAATAGAAAGCAGGCAACTCTCTGCGGCACTGGATAATTTAAGCCTCGGGTATGCATTAACCTATTTGATTGGCCTGGTGAGTTTGATTGTCGGTGCGCGTTACTTGCCTAAGTTGCAGCATCAGGACTTACAGACCAGCGCCCAGCAAATCGCTCGTGAGCGAGGTCTGGACACCGACGCCAGCCGTAAAGTCTATCTGCCGGTAATTCGCGCCTACCGCGTCGGCCCGGAACTGGTCGCCTGGGCCGACGGCAAAAACTTGCGTGAACTGGGTATTTATCGACAAACAGGTTGCTACATTGAACGTATTCGTCGTAACGGGATTCTGGCAAATCCGGATGGTGACGCCGTGCTACAGATGGGCGATGAAATAGCGTTGGTAGGCTATCCCGACGCCCACGCCCGACTCGATCCCAGCTTCCGTAATGGTAAAGAAGTTTTTGATCGAGACCTTCTCGACATGCGTATCGTCACTGAAGAGGTGGTCGTCAAAAACCATAACGCTGTCGGTAAACGTCTGGCACAACTGAAGCTGACCGATCACGGTTGTTTCCTTAACCGCGTCATTCGCAGCCAGATCGAAATGCCGATCGACGATAACGTGGTGCTTAATAAAGGCGATGTATTGCAGGTGAGCGGCGATGCCCGTCGCGTGAAAACCATCGCCGATCGCATCGGCTTTATCTCGATTCACAGCCAGGTTACTGATCTACTGGCATTCTGCGCGTTCTTTGTCATCGGTCTGATGATCGGGATGATCACCTTCCAGTTCAGCACATTCAGCTTCGGCATGGGTAACGCCGCCGGATTGTTATTCGCTGGTATTATGCTGGGCTTTATGCGAGCGAACCACCCAACCTTCGGCTATATTCCCCAGGGCGCGTTAAGCATGGTGAAAGAGTTCGGTTTGATGGTATTTATGGCGGGCGTTGGTTTAAGTGCCGGCAGCGGCATCAATAACGGCCTGGGCGCGATTGGCGGTCAAATGTTGATTGCCGGGTTAATTGTCAGCCTGGTGCCTGTTGTTATTTGCTTCCTGTTTGGCGCTTACGTGCTGCGCATGAACCGCGCGCTGTTGTTCGGTGCAATGATGGGCGCGCGTACTTGTGCTCCAGCAATGGAGATCATCAGCGACACTGCGCGCAGCAACATTCCGGCATTAGGTTATGCGGGCACTTATGCAATAGCTAACGTGCTGCTGACGTTGGCAGGGACAATCATCGTAATGGTATGGCCAGGACTCGGATAAAACTGAAGTTGCCCCAAAAATGAAATTTTTTTGCACAACCGCAGAACTTTTCCTCGGGGCATCAGTCTTAATTAGTGCCACTGCTTTTCTTTGATGTCCCCATTTTGTGGAGCCCATCAACCCCGCCATTTCGGTTCAAGGTTGGTGGGTTTTTTGTTGCCTGAAATTTATCTCCTGCCCTGCCAATTGCGCCACCATCTGCAAAATATCCTCGCGCGATAGCGGCTTACGGTCAGTGACAAAATGCAGTGTCATCCCTTCAATAAACGCATCCAGCGCGCGGGCGGTTCCGGGTTCAAACCATTGTTCGAGCGTTTGCTGACTGCGCTGCATCCAGTTTTGCATCACCGTTTTTAATAGCGGTTTTCGGCTGGCCAATGCGTAGAGTTGATACATCAGTTCCATGTTATCCGGCGTTGCAACCTGCGAGCTGTAGATCATGTCAGTTATGACCTGGCAGGCGCCTGAAGCATCACTGACATCACTAAAAAATGCCTGATATTGCTTAGACATTATCTCTGTAAAACTGCTGAACGCCTCCAGCAGCAGCTCATCAATTCCTGAAAAATAGTAGGTCATCGACCCCAACGGCACTCCGGCAAGGGTAGCGATTTTGCGGTGTGTAACGGCATGTATTCCGTAAAGTTTCACCGCCTCCAGCGTGGCCTGGATGATTTTTTCTCGCCGTTGCGGATCGTTAGCGCGACGCATGTCATTTCCTCTCTTTGCAATTGTGTACAAATGTACACAACCTTGCTAATGTTGTCTTCCCTCTTCTTTTTTTGACGTGATCTATGACCGTAAATTCTTCACGTAATGCCTTGAAACGCCGAACCTGGGCGCTGTTTATGTTCTTCTTTTTGCCAGGCCTGTTAATGGCGTCCTGGGCAACCCGTACGCCAGCGATTCGCGACATTCTTTCTGTTTCGATCGCTGAAATGGGCGGTGTACTCTTTGGCTTGTCGATCGGTTCGATGAGCGGAATTCTCTGCTCGGCGTGGTTAGTGAAACGTTTTGGGACGCGTAATGTCATCCTGGTCACGATGTCCTGCGCGTTGATCGGGATGATGATATTAAGTCTGGCGCTCTGGCTGACATCGCCCGTGCTCTTTGCCGTGGGTCTTGGCGTCTTTGGAGCCAGTTTTGGTTCTGCGGAAGTGGCGATAAACGTTGAAGGTGCCGCCGTTGAGCGAGAAATGAATAAAACGGTTTTGCCGATGATGCACGGCTTTTATAGCCTGGGCACGCTGGCAGGTGCTGGTGTCGGGATGGCGCTGACGGCCTTTGGCGTTCCGGCAACTGTGCATATTTTGTTGGCGGCACTGGTCGGCATCGCACCTATTTATATCGCCATTCAGGCAATCCCAGACGGAACAGGAAAAAATGCCGCCGATGGCACGCAGCATGGCGAAAAAGGCGTACCTTTTTATCGCGATATCCAGTTGCTATTGATTGGTGTCGTGGTGCTGGCGATGGCGTTTGCAGAAGGTTCTGCCAACGACTGGTTACCCTTATTAATGGTTGATGGTCACGGTTTTAGCCCTACTTCCGGCTCGCTGATTTATGCCGGTTTTACCCTGGGGATGACCGTTGGACGCTTCACTGGCGGTTGGTTCATAGACCGTTACAGCCGCGTTACCGTGGTTCGTGCTAGTGCGCTAATGGGTGCGTTGGGTATTGGGCTGATTATTTTTGTCGATAGCGCCTGGGTCGCGGGGGTGTCTGTTGTCCTTTGGGGGTTGGGAGCTTCTCTGGGCTTCCCACTGACCATTTCTGCCGCCAGTGATACCGGCCCCGATGCGCCGACCCGCGTCAGCGTGGTAGCAACAACCGGTTATCTGGCTTTCCTCGTCGGGCCGCCGCTGCTGGGCTATCTCGGCGAACATTATGGATTACGTAGTGCAATGCTGGTTGTACTGGCGCTGGTTATTCTCGCGGCTATTGTCGCGAAGGCCGTCGCCAAACCCGATACCAAAACGCAGACGGCGATGGAGAATAGTTGATGAGCATTAAATTAATTGCGGTAGACATGGATGGTACTTTCTTAAGCGATCAAAAAACCTATAACCGCGAGCGGTTTATGGCTCAATATCAGCAAATGAAAGCACAAGGGATTCGCTTTGTGGTCGCCAGCGGGAATCAATATTATCAGTTGATCTCTTTCTTCCCCGAAATTGCCGATGAAATTGCCTTTGTGGCAGAAAACGGCGGTTGGGTAGTGAGCGAAGGCAAAGATGTTTTTAATGGCAAGCTGTCGAAAAATGCATTTACCACTGTAGTGGAACATTTACTGACGCGCCCGGAAGTGGAAATTATTGCCTGCGGAAAAAATAGCGCCTATACCCTCAAAAAATATGACGATGCCATGAAAACGGTGGCGGAAATGTATTATCACCGTCTGGAATATGTCGATAACTTTGACAACTTAGAAGATATCTTCTTTAAGTTTGGCCTGAATCTTTCCGATGAACTGATTCCGCAAGTGCAAAAAGAGTTACATGATTCGATTGGCGATATTATGGTGCCGGTTCACACCGGCAACGGTAGCATCGATCTGATTATCCCCGGCGTACATAAAGCCAATGGCCTGCGGCAACTCCAGAAGTTATGGGGAATAGACGACAGTGAAGTGGTGGTCTTTGGTGATGGCGGTAACGATATCGAAATGCTGCGCCAGGCTGGCTTTAGCTTTGCGATGGAAAATGCCGGCAACGCGGTCGTAGCTGCGGCGAAATACCGCGCAGGCTCCAATAACCGTGAAGGCGTACTGGATGTGATCGATAAAGTTCTTAAGCACGAAGCGCCATTTAATCAATAAAACGGCAGCACGCCCGGCAACACAATGCCTGAATGAAGGATGCATAATTCGCGGAAATTCCCCTTCTGGATTATTTCAGGCGAAATGATGATGAAAAATTGTGTACTGCTGGGCGCGTTTCTGTTGAGTTTTACTGGTGTGGCAATGGCGCAAAGTGTCACCGTTGATGTGCCGAGCGGATACAAAGTGGTGGTAGTCCCCGATTCAGTCAGCGTTCCACAAGCGGTCAGCGTCGCGACTGTACCGCAAACTGTCTATGTGGCGCCTACTCCAGCGCCGGCTTACCGCCCACATCCGTATGTTCGTCACCTTGCCAGCGTAGGCGAAGGGATGGTTATCGAACATCAAATCGACGACCATCACCATTAATCCATGAATGCCTGATTGTGCAAAGCAACCAGGCATTTTCTTATCCGTCGTTTGAATTTCCTGTTTGTTTATCTTTTAAAAAGATAAACATCAGCAGCAGCCACAAAATTCCGTTGGCAAGGTTAAAGAGATTAAACAGGCCGTTGCCCCCGTGCAGCCAGGCATGTTTACTGATTTCGATACCGACGGTAAAGATCAGCATTTGTAACATCCCCATTGCCGCAGAAACCGTACCTTTACTCATATCGCTGGCAAACAGGGTTAATCGCACCAGCCCCGCATTCGCCAGGCCAATACCAAAAGCATAAATACTTAACCCGGCGGTCATCCATAAATACGCGTGCGATGAGATAACCGTTGCGGCAGCGGCGACTAAGAGGCCAATCATAATCGGCCAGCCGCCCATGATGATCAATGCACGAACGGTGCGGCGCGAGGTCAAACGCGCTAACAGCAAGTTACCCGCAATTAACGCCCCGAAAACTGGCACTTGCAGCAAACCATATTCATAGCTGCTCAACTTTTCGCCAGTGATAATGATAATTGGTGACTGGGCGATCCACGCCAGCAACGGCAGGCTGACGAACCCCAGCGCCAGAGCTCCGGCAACAAAGCGACCGTTCTTCAGCACCAGCTTGTAGTCATGCCCAAGCTCTTTCAGGGACAGTTTCTCACCAATACGCGTGGCGGTTTCAGGCATAGCGCGTTGCAGACCGAAAAAGGAGATCGCCGCCAATGCAGCAAACAGCACAAACATGCCTTCCCAGGGCAGCACATGGATCCACGCGGCGCCCACCAGCGGACCGAGTAGCGGAGCAATCAGCGCCACGTTCGCCATCAGCGCGGTGATCTTGATACAAACCGCCTCTTCGAAGGATTCCTGAATCGCGGCGTATCCGACAGCGCCAATGAAACAAAGGCTTATCCCTTGCAGGAAGCGTAATAGCGTGAATTGTTCAATGTTTTGCGCCAACAATATTGCCAGACAGGTGACGATAAACCACACCACGCCCGCCAGCATCACCGGACGGCGGCCAATACGATCCGACAGCGGTCCCAGGAGCCACTGTAAAAACATCCCGCCCGCCAGGTAAGCGGTCATCGAAGTAGGAACCCAGTCAATACCCGCCTGATACTCTTCCACTACAGCGAGCATACCGGGTTGAATCATATCATTGCCGATATAGGTCGAGAATTCGTAGAGCACCAGACAGAGAGGAAAAAGTAACGCCTGACGTCCAAGCCGGGCACCGGAAGCTAATCTATTTTGCATGCAATTTCTTCGCCAATAATAATCGCGCAAAGTTTAATAAAAGCGCGGCAAACGAGAAAGCAAATTTTGTAGGTGAAACCACGCTTAAGCACATTCTTACATTATTCCGAGTATAGCTACTCTTTCTTTAAGCTTTATTTAATTCCTTCGCGTTACTATTCCCTGTTGTAAACCAATCCGAAAGTGAAATAAGACGATGCCGCTTTACCCTGTTTAACATGCACTTTATGCTCATCGACTTGCCTGATGGCTCCCCAATAATCACCTTTTGAGTCTGAAAGTTATGCTGGAAAATCTGAATTACTCATTATTCTCTCTTATTAACGCGACGCCAGACTCATCCGCATGGATGATTTCGTTAGCGATTTTTATTGCCAAAGATTTAATTACTGTAGTACCGCTGCTGGCTACGGTGCTTTGGCTATGGGGGTTTACAGCGCAACGGCAACTGGTGATAAAAATCGCTATCGCGCTGGCGGTCGGCCTGTTTGTTTCCTGGACGATGGGGCACTTATTTCCGCACGACCGTCCGTTTGTTGATCATATCGGCTATAACTTCCTGCATCATGCGGCGGATGACTCTTTCCCAAGCGATCACGGCACGGTGATATTTACCTTTGCGCTGGCATTTTTATGCTGGCATCGCCTGTGGTCAGGCGCAATCCTCATGACGCTGGCGGTGGTCATTGCCTGGTCACGTGTTTATCTCGGTGTTCACTGGCCGCTGGACATGCTCGGTGGATTGTTGGCAGGAATGATTGGTTGCCTTAGCGCCCAGATTATCTGGCAGGCTGTGGGGGCAATGCTCTACCAGAAGCTGCAATTATGGTATCGCTTCTGTTTCGCCTTACCTATACGTAAAGGCTGGGTGCGTGGCTGATTTCGGATAAAAAGTGTAATATCAGGCGGCTCGCTTCAATAACTATTCAGAGGGAATATGGAAACACGTCGCGAAGAGCGTATAGGGCAGTTACTACAAGAATTAAAACGCAGCGATAAGTTACACCTGAAGGATGCCGCCGCCCTGCTTGGGGTTTCAGAGATGACGATTCGTCGCGATTTGAATAACAACAGTGCCCCCGTCGTACTACTCGGCGGCTATATTGTTCTGGAACCGCGTAGTGCCAGCCATTACCTGTTAAGCGATCAAAAATCCCGCCTGGTGGAAGAAAAACGCCGGGCTGCGAAACTGGCCGCGACGCTGGTTGAACCCGATCAGACCCTCTTTTTTGACTGTGGCACCACCACGCCGTGGATTATTGAAGCGATAGATAATGAAATCCCTTTCACCGCCATTTGTTATTCACTAAATACCTTTCTGGCGCTGAAAGAGAAACCCCATTGTCGCGCGTTTCTTTGCGGTGGTGAATTTCACGCCAGCAACGCTATTTTCAAACCCATTGATTTTCAGCAAACACTGAATAATTTTTGCCCGGATATCGCTTTTTATTCCGCAGCTGGCGTGCATGTCAGTAAAGGCGCAACCTGTTTTAATCTTGAAGAGTTGCCGGTAAAACACTGGGCGATGTCGATGGCACAAAAGCACGTGCTGGTTGTCGACCACAGTAAGTTTGGCAAGGTACGTCCGGCGCGCATGGGCGAGCTGAAACGCTTTGATATTGTGGTGAGCGATTGTTGTCCGGAAGATGAGTATGTGAAGTATGCGCAGGCGCAGCGTATTAAGTTGATGTATTAATGACGCATAACCGGATGACGTTTCCGCGCCATCCGGTCATCAGAAGATTAAGAGAACCAGCTGCCGAACCACTGATGGAATTTCATCATCACGAAGTCCCACATCCGACCAAAGAACCCACCCTCTTCCACATTTTCCATCACGATCAGCGGACGCTGTTCAATAGATTTACCGTTAAGCTGGAAATCAATGGTGCCGACAACCTGACCTTTTTTCAGCGGCGCGGTGAGCTGCGGTTCCGTTAACGTATAACTCGCTTTCAGGTTTTTCAGTTGCCCGCGTGGGATGGTCACTGATCCCCCTTCGCCTGCGCCGAGATTCACTTCGCTCTTATCACCGAACCAGACGCGCTGAGTCACAAAGGTGGCATCAGGTTTAATTGGCGTCACGGTTTCAAAAAAGCGAAAGCCCCAGGTCAGTAATTTCTCAGACTCATTAAAACGGATGCGGTCAGTTTTTGCCCCCAGCACTACGGAGATTAAACGCATATCACCCTGGGTAGCCGAAGCAACCAGATTATATCCCGCACCTGCCGTGGTTCCGGTCTTCATGCCATCAACATTCAGATTGCTGCTCCACAGCAGACGATTACGGTTAGGCTGACGAATTTTGTTAAAGGTAAACTCTTTCTCTTTATGAATAGCGTACTCTTCCGGCACATCGTGGATTAATGCTTTACCCAGCAATGCCATATCGCGCGCGGTACTGAATTGCCCCGGCGCATCCAGACCGTGCACCGTCTGGAAGGTGGTGTTGGTCAGGCCCAGTTTTTTGGCATAACCATTCATCAAACCAATAAATGACTCCTGACTCCCGGCAACGTAATCGGCCAACGCAATACAGGCGTCATTACCGGACTGGATAATCACACCTTTGTTCAAATCCGCCACCGAAACCTGATCGCCCGGTTTGAGGAACATTACCGACGAACCGCGCAGTGCCGGGTTTCCCGTCGCCCAGGCATCTTTACCGACCGTCACCATATCGGTGAGTTTGATCTTATCGGCCTTAAGCGCCTGCCCAACCACATAGCTGGTCATGATTTTAGTCAGACTCGCGGGATCCAGTTTCTCATCCGCATTGCCTTCTGCCAGCACTTTACCGCTGGCGTAATCCATTAAAATCCATGCACGCGCATCCACGCTCGGCGCTTCAACGGTTTGTTCTGCCGCGAATGCCGTTGGGGCAAAAAGGAATAAAAATGCAGAACCCGCTGCAAGACCACGAAGGAAAGAGGAGTATTGCGTCATAAATGCCACCCGAGTATCCATTCAAAAAAAATACGTTATATCGCCGTATGATAAGTTCGGTGATTAATAACGCACACACAAGTTTAAAGAAACCGTAAGTTGGTAAAGTTTTTAAAGTTTATGCAATATCCTGCCGCTTCGCTGCTTCTGGCGTCATTTTTTTACTCGCTGTTGCTTAAAAGTTAACTTTACTTCACCATCGGAGTCCTGTTCAGCCTGTGGCTGCCTGTCGGAAAAGGGGTGAGTATGATTACGTTGTGGGGTCGGAATAATTCAACCAACGTTAAAAAAGTGTTGCTGACGCTCGAAGAACTGGAACTGCCTTATGAGCAAATTTTGGCGGGTCGTGAGTTTGGGGTAAACCATGACGCCGATTTTCTGGCGATGAACCCTAACGGGCTGGTGCCGCTGTTGCGTGATGACGAAAGTGATTTAATTCTTTGGGAATCAAACGCCATTGTCCGCTATCTGGCGGCACAGTACGGGCAAGAACGTCTGTGGATCGACTCACCGGCACGTCGCGCAGAAGCCGAAAAGTGGATGGACTGGGCAAACCAGACGCTCAGCAATGCCCATCGTGGGATCCTGATGGGATTAGTCAGAACGCCACCAGAAGAACGTAATCAGGCCGCCATTGATGCCAGCTGCAAAGAGTGCAATGCCCTGTTTGCCCTTCTCGATGCGGAGCTGGCAAAAGTAAAATGGTTTTCTGGCGACGAGTTTGGTGTGGGCGATATCGCTATCGCACCGTTTATTTACAATTTGTTTAACGTTGGCCTGACCTGGACACCGCGTCCGAATCTGCAACGCTGGTATCAGCAACTCACCGAACGCCCCGCTGTGCGCAAAGTGGTGATGATCCCCGTTAGCTAATTGCGTGGGCTAACTTTGAGTAATTCCCCGTTGGGCTCGTCGGTGAGAACGTATAAATAACCGTCGGGTCCAGTGCGAACGTCACAAATTCGCTGCCCCCTGTCCGTTAATATGCGGCCATCTTCCGTCACTTTGTCGCCTTTGACGCTCATCACGATGACATCTTTATCTTTCAGCGCGCCAATAAATAATTTTTGCTGCCACTGGGGGAATTTGTCACTGTTATAGAAGGCCATACCGCTCACGGCGGGCGAATCTTTCCAGTAAAAAACCGGTTGCTCGGTTCCGGCGACGATTTCCCCTTTTGCTTCCGGTATTTTAAAACCTGAGTAATTAATACCCCAGGTTGCCAGCGGCCAACCGTAGTTTTTGCCTTTTTGCGGGATATTAATTTCATCACCACCGCGCGGGCCATGTTCATTCAGCCACAGCGCATTACTCCACGGATTCATCGCCATCCCTTGCGGGTTACGAATGCCATAAGACCAGATCCCGGCTCGCGCACCGGATTCGTTTACAAAGGGATTATCATCCGGGATCTCGCCCTGTTCGGTCAGACGCACCAGTTTGCCCTGTAATTTATCCAGATCTTGCGCCGTCAGACGCTGATTGTTTTCGCCCAGAGCAATAAAAAGATAACCGTTACCGTCGAAGACCAGCCGCCCGCCAAAATGGTTGCCGGTAGAAAGTTTTGGTGTCTGGCGAAAAACGGTGCGGAAGTCGGTCACTTTTGAGAGATCATCACTTAAGCGGCCATACCCCACGGCAGTTCCGGCTTTGCCATCATCGCCAACTTCGGAATAACTTAACCAGATGCGGCGCGACTGGGCAAAATCAGGCGCTAATGCCACATCCAGCAGGCCGCCCTGCCCGCGCGCCCAGACTTCCGGCACACCGACAAGCGGCGCAGATAATCCTTTTCCTGCTTGCCAGTGACGCAACTCGCCACCGCGCAGGGTGATTAACATGCCGTGATTATCAGGTAAAAAGGCCAGCGCCCACGGATGGTCGAGTTTGTCTTGCAGTACTTCGACATTTACCGGCGCGGGAGCCGCCCAGAGAGCGGAAGAAACACAGAGAAAGGGCACAAGGAAAAGGGATTGTCGATGCATAACGCCTCCGGATTGACTCTGGCTTAAAGCGTAGTCAGTGGAGGAGATGACAAATTCATTTTTACAAAAACTTAAACATGAAGGGGGAGACGCTTTCTCCCCCTTAGTTTTCAGGCCTGCGCAAGCATGGTGTGCTTTTCAAGGCTCTGGATACTCAGCGTTAAGCTCATCAGACAATTTTCAAGCTTATCGGCGTTGACGGTAATAACAGTCGGGCAATCATGATGCCCACTCATCAAACATACTGCGGCTGTCGCTAATGCTTCTTCAGCATGATGAAGAGCACTCCACTCTTCCTGATCCAGATGAAGATTCAACCGCAGCGATTTATCGTGCAGTTCGCGATTCAGTTTAAAAAAGTTATCTCGTAGATGATTGCTTTCGCTGACGGACATGTATCCTTTGGCCTTCCTCAGTTGCACATATGCGGCGAGGTCAACTCTTGCATCGATCAACCGGTTAAGTAGATCGCTTCGCTGTCTGTCAACGAACATACTTCGATCCTCCTCTTTGCAGCCTTTGTGCAATTAAATAGTATGACTACTTTTTGTACAAAATGCTGTCAGGGATCAATACTTCACATTTTATTAATAAGAATTTACATTATTTCTCTTTCCAGCACCTCGCATCCCCACGGCGCCAGTTCTAAGTCTTGTGAACAAGCTTTACCTGTTTCCGCCACTCGCCACGCTCCAGGAAGCACAATATTTTGTACATGAGCAGTGTAGTTTTGTACAAAAACCCATTCCTGATCGCCGTCTGTCCGACGCGTTGCAATAACGCCAGCAGGAAGTTCAGTAGCAAGTGCTTTTGGGAGATGAAGTGTGTTGATCAACATCGCGGCAAACGCTTGATGAAATGACGCATCATTACGCGAAGCCACATAGAAAGCTCGACCTTGTCCGACGTGATTTACCGTTAACGCAGGCGTACCCGCATAAAAATCCTCGCCATAGCGCGCCAGAACCTGTGCACCTTCGGCGTGAATAACCGCACATAATTCCCGTGCCTGCCATTGCCCCTGCAGTCCATATGCATTCGGCTCACAGATAACTTCGTTATGCTGATAATCATTAAGGCTATCAATCTCTTCAGCCCACACACCCATCAGGTCACGCAACGGGCCAGGGAACCCACCCAGGTGACATAAATCGGTTTCATTGACAATCCCGGACCAGTAAGTGGTGACAAAATTGCCACCAGCGTCAACATAGGCGCGAGCACGAGCAGCAAATCCATCGCGAACCATATAGAGCATTGGGGCAATAACTAACTGATAACCCGTAAGATCACAATCAGCATTGATAATATCGACCGCCACGCCCTGCTCCCAGAAAGGTCGGTAATGCTCCACTACCGTTTGCTCGTAGTGAATACCGCAATTGCGCGGCCCGGCAGCATCATTGACCGCCCAGCGGTTTTCCCAGTCGAAAATAATGGCAACTTTTGCCTGCGTTTTCGTCCCAACCAATTGGTTAAGATGAGCCAGCCGTTGCCCCAGTTGTATGACTTCGCGCCCGGTACGCGTCTCCAGATGACCGACATGATCAACTACCGCACCATGAAACTTCTCCACGGCGCCACGACTCTTACGCCACTGAAAATAGTGCACGCCGTCTGCGCCGTGAGCGACGGCCTGTAAGGAAGAAAGAATATTCATTCCCGGCTTTTTCAATTTGCTGGTTGGCTGCCAGCTTGTCTGGCTGGGCGTGGATTCCATCAGAATAAACGGTTTATTTTTCAAGGTACGCATCAGGTCGTGATACATCGCTGTTTTACAGGCAACGGCGCGTTCATCTTCCTGTTTATGCCACATGGGATAGCTATCCCAACTCACAAAATCAACCACTTCGGCTAATGCCCAGTAGTTGTAGTCATTGAAATACCACATAAAATTGGTCGTCGCAGGTAAATCTGGGCGTTCAGCTTTTAACGGCGCGATCTCCATTTGGTAGAACTCTTTTACCTGCGATGTGACAAAGCGCCGCCAGTCAAGATTCAAACCGTGGTTAGACATCTCACCTAATGGGGAAGGCGATTCAATTTGTGACCAGTCACTGTATGTATGGCTCCAGAAGCCAGTCCACCATGCCTGATTAAGCGCCTCAAGAGTGGTGTAACGAGTCTGCAACCAACGGCGAAACGCCTGTTGGCATCCCTTACAATGACACTCTCCGCCATACTCATTACTGATATGCCACCCCAGAACCGCCGGATGATTGGCGTATCGCTGCGCCAGCTTACGGTTAATTTGCGTCACTTTATCTTTATACACTGACGAAGAAAGGCAATGATTATGGCGACCTCCGTGAAGCATTTTCTCTCGTGAGGCGCTAACTCTCAGAACCTCTGGATAACGAGCTGCAAGCCAGGCGGGTTTTGCTCCGCTTGGTGTTGCGAGGAAGACAGAAATCCCGCCAGCATGAAGTTTATCCAGAACTTCATCCAGCCAGTCAAAGCGATACTCACCCTCTGTGGGTTCCAGCATTGACCAGCTAAAAATGCCCACCGACATGGTGTTACAACCAGCCTGTTGCATCATGGCGATATCTTTCTCCAGAATCCCAGGGACATGTAACCATTGCTCCGGATTGTAATCAGCACCATGAAGTAACCATGGGGCCCTGGGGATGATCGGTGGGTGCTTGTCCATGCTGACTCCTGAATTGTTTTAAACAGACAAAAAATGTTATTCGTTCACAACGATATCATCTAGTAATTAATTGCTTCGCTATGCAAGGAATGTCCGGCAAGAATGTGATCAAGTACGCGTTTTTTCCCTTCAAACAGGTTCGTCGGTTCAGCTTACCAGCACTGAGACAGGTGAGCGTGATACGTATGACATTCACTGCGGTATACTGTGACAAATCTTTTAGCCGGGGCGAATATGAAAACCAAAGCTGCAACCCTTGCCGATGTTGCTCGTCATGCCAATGTTTCTTATCAGACAGTGTCGCGGGTGCTTAACAATTCAGCGAACGTGTCTGCCAAAACACGTCAAAAAATTGAACAAGCCATTGCCGAACTTAAATACGTTCCAAATCGCGTAGCTCAACAGTTGGTAGGGAAAGAGAGCAAAACGATCGGGCTGGTTACAACTTCGCTCGCCCTACATGCCCCCTCGCAAATTGCGGCAGCAGTGAAAAAATATGCCGGAGAACAGGGATATCAGGTGCTGATATCCATGATTGATGATGTTGATATTAAAGGTATTCAGGTTGCAATTAATGACTTAAAAGCACAACGGGTAACAAAGATTATTATCAACGCACCACTGGAAACGGCATTGGCTGAAACTCTGGTTGCTGAAAACAGCGATGTATTATGTCTGTTTCTCGACGTGGATCCTTATAGCCCGGTGTTTAACGTCACCTTTAATCCCGCAGAAGGTGCACGCGCCAGCGTGAAATATCTTTACGATTTGGGGCATCGTCAATTTTGCCTGGTCTCTGGCCCAGAAAATTCAGTACCAGCGCGGCTACGACTCAATACCTGGCGCGATACCCTCTCCTCACTCCAACTGACGCCGCTGGCCATTCATTACGGTAGTTGGGACGCTCAAAGCGGCTATCTGGCGACGTTACAGATGCTACGTGAAACGCCACAGGCGACCGCTCTTCTGATCGCCAATGATCAGATGGCATTGGGGGCGTTAAGCGCCTTACATCAACAAAAACGTAAAATCCCGCAAGATATTTCTGTCATTGGCTATGACGACACCTATGAGAGTGCGTTTTTTGAACCTTCGCTAACGACCGTCGCAATCGACTTTGATTTACAAGGGAAAATTGCCGTTCAACAGATTTTACAGCCGGACGATGAACATGCGATGCTCCGCTCTTCAACCATCCTTCCCAGCCGCCTGGTCGTGCGTAACTCTGCTGGCCCTCTGCACTCACCACAGACAGATCTGATGAATATTGCTGAACACCTTCGCACACTGGCAGATGAGCTAACACGCAAGGCATAAAAGTAATACGTTCCCATAAAAAGATTTAGTGATCTATTTCGCTAAATCTTTTTTATTACCAGCAATAATTGTGATGCAAATCGCAAACATTCATTTAACACATTGCCTAATCATCGCGGTCAGGGTCAGAGTAAAAATGAAATTGTTAACGTATGACATTTTCCGGAGATGCATACCAAAACAATAACCAGTAAGCACAGCGAATGCCTGTGCCAACGGTAAATGACCCAACGCCAGTGATTGAGGATATGGCTATGTTATTGCCCGGTAAACGTAATTATATTTTGCTCAGTATTTTCGATTTTCTGTACCTCTTTGCCTGGTCGGCAACGATGGCATTTTTTGTCATATGGACGACACAGCATCTGGAAATTACCGCCACACGCACAGGATTACTTTATTCCGTTAATGCTTTCATTGCGTTATTAATGCAACCGTTCTTCGGTTTCATCTCCGATAAATTTGGTCTTAAGAAACAACTCATCTGGCTCCTCGTCGCATTATTACTTCCCGTAGGCCCATTCTTTATTTATGTGTACGCCCCGCTTCTGGTTCATAACTTCTGGCTGGGCGCTGTTTTGGGTGGCGTTTACCTGGGGATCATTTTTAATTCTGGCTGTGGCGTTCTGGATTCCTGGATAGATAAAGTTTCGCGTCGTTATCATTTTGAATATGGTCGCGTAAGAATGTGGGGCTCTCTGGGATGGGCCGCCGCCGCGTGGATTGTGGGTAAATACATTGATACCAGCCCTAATCTCTCTTTCTGGCTGGCAAGCTGTGCCATTGTGGTCGCCGCAATCTGCTTTATGTTTACCAAAATCGAACTGACCGAGGCGGAAATTGAAAAAACCAATTCGCTGAAAGCTATCCATGCGCTTGAACTGGCGAAAAATAGTCAGTTCTGGTTTTTATTGATGTTCACTCTGTTCGTAACGCAAATTTATGACACCTACGATCAACAATTCGCACAATATTTTTCGCTGCAATTTCCGACACCAGAAGAAGGCAATCGCTGGTACGGGATTCTGGCTTCTGTCCAGGTCTGTGGAGAAACCCTATTTCTCTGTCTGATGCCGTGGTTTGTTAACCGCACTGGCGCAAAATGGGCATTAGTGATTGCCGGAACCATTATGTCGTTGCGCATTGCCGGTTCTGCAATCCAACTGGGACCAGTGTGGATTGCAGCCGTTAAAATGATGCACGCCATCGAAAAACCACTGATCCTGGTATCTGTGTTTAAATTTATCGCAGCTAACTTTGATCATAAACTCTCTTCGACGGTCTACCTGCTGGTGCTTTTTGTGGCATCCATCGCCACGGCAATCTATTCACCTATTGCCGGCTATCTGTATGACACCATTGGCTTTGCTGAAACCTATCTCATCCTGGGGGCGATTGCCGGTTGCTTCACGCTTATTTCGGTCTTTACGCTGCGGGACAAATCCAGCAACCAGCCTGCAAAGGCGCTAACTGAAAACCCTGTAGCCTGATAACCATTTGCGCCCCGATATTTGGGGCGTTTTCCTCGCCTGTTGACCAGATTACGATACAAATTTTATCCAGAACTCTGTAGAATCCCTGCCCTGACCTTTCCTGTAACTGAATATTTTTTAAGCTATGAGCAAAGTAACTCCCCAGCCGAAAATCGGCTTTGTTTCCCTCGGCTGTCCGAAAAACCTCGTCGATTCAGAGCGTATTCTGACCGAATTGCGCACTGAAGGTTATGACGTAGTACCGAGCTACGACGACGCAGACATGGTAATCGTCAACACCTGCGGTTTTATTGACAGTGCGGTGCAAGAATCACTGGAAGCCATTGGCGAAGCGTTGAATGAAAACGGCAAGGTAATAGTGACCGGTTGTCTGGGGGCGAAAGAAGATCAGATCCGCGAAGTCCACCCGAAAGTGCTGGAAATCACCGGCCCTCATAGCTATGAGCAGGTTCTGGAGCACGTTCATCACTACGTGCCAAAACCGAAACACAACCCATTCCTGAGCCTGGTGCCTGAGCAAGGCGTTAAGCTGACGCCACGTCATTACGCTTATCTGAAGATATCCGAAGGCTGTAACCATCGCTGCACCTTCTGCATTATTCCGTCTATGCGCGGCGATCTGGTGAGCCGTCCGATTGGCGAAGTGTTAAGCGAAGCGAAACGCCTGGTAGATGCGGGCGTTAAAGAGATTCTGGTGATCTCCCAGGATACTTCCGCGTATGGCGTTGATGTTAAACACCGTACAGGCTTTTACAACGGCGAGCCGGTAAAAACCAGTATGGTCAGCCTGTGCGAACAGTTATCAAAACTGGGGATCTGGACACGTCTGCACTACGTTTACCCTTACCCGCATGTAGATGACGTTATCCCGCTGATGGCTGAAGGCAAAATCCTGCCGTATCTGGATATTCCGTTACAGCACGCCAGCCCGCGCATTCTCAAACTGATGAAGCGCCCGGGTTCTGTAGATCGCCAACTGGCACGCATCAAACAGTGGCGCGAAATCTGCCCGGAACTGACCCTGCGTTCAACCTTTATTGTCGGCTTCCCTGGCGAGACGGAAGAAGATTTCCAGATGCTGCTCGACTTCCTGAAAGAAGCACGTCTGGATCGCGTTGGCTGCTTTAAATACAGCCCGGTTGAAGGCGCAGACGCCAATGCCCTGCCTGACCAGGTTCCGGAAGAAGTGAAAGAAGAACGCTGGAATCGCTTCATGCAACTGCAGCAGCAGATTTCCGCCGAGCGCCTGCAAGAAAAAGTGGGCCGTGAAATTCTGGTGATCGTCGACGAAGTAGACGAAGAAGGCGCGATTGGCCGCAGCATGGCAGATGCACCGGAAATCGACGGCGCGGTTTATCTCAACGGTGAAACCAACGTTAAGCCGGGCGATATCCTGCGTGTGAAAGTCGAGCACGCCGACGAGTACGATTTGTGGGGTAGTCGGGTTTAATTAATTCAGGCCGGGCAAAATCATTTGCCCGGTTCGTTAATAAAAATTACTGCCAGCTAATCTGTGCCCTGCCGTTTTTCTTACTTTTATACAGCCGCTCATCCGCCAGCATTTTTAACCGTTCAACGGTAGTACATTCATTTGAATGCGCCACGCCGATACTGGTGCTTAAATTAATACTCCCCACCTGGAAATTAACGATATCTTTTAAAATCGATAGCAACTCATCCAGGGTTCCGCCAGTATAAATCACCGCGAATTCGTCGCCGCCAAAGCGGTAGACTTTGCCTTTATCCACCGGAATTTGTGATTTAAGGATTTTAACGACCTTCATCAACACTTCATCGCCCAACAAATGACCGAAGGTATCGTTAATATTTTTGAATTTATCGACGTCAAACAGGCATAAATAACCGCCTTTTTCCGGTAAGGTTTTTAAATCTTCGTCAAAGGATTTTCTGCCCATTGCTTTTGTCAGATCGTCAAGAAACGCCGAGTTATACATGCTGTAGAGTTTTTTGACATCCGCCGCCGAAAAGAAAAGCCCACCGTCCAGAACGCGATCAAAATGGTTATTAATAATGGCTTCTTTCTCAACAATGCCACGATTAATCACTCTGCGTATCAGATAGAGGCAACTTGTGCCTGAAATAACTGCCACCAAGGCAGCAAAGAAAATAATCAGCGTACATACCTGCAAATAAACGTCTTTTTTATAAGCAAATACGTACAATCCGGTCGGCAAATAGGAGAAATGTTCCATCGCTTCCGAAACGGTGAAGATGGCGTTTTTGGCATTATATTCATCACCGGTAACTGGCTTGCCGTTCTTAAACAGTGAGAACATCAGGTTCTCGCTATCCATTGCCAGTGACTTTGACAGTAACGAAAATCGCTCCAGCCCAAGCAAAAATATCAAACTGCGATTGTGAGTAACCGGATAGAGATAATAGACGAAGGTTTTGCCGTCAAAAGAGATGAACCCCGTATTTTTAACATGCCGATACTTAACAACTTGCATAATATCTGCACAATAATTGTTTTCATACTCCTTAACCTGAATACACTCATCACTGGAAATCAGATAAGGACCAACATCATACAAATAAGAAGGTGAAACCGAGTCAGCGTAAGCTGTGCGCAAGCCAGCCAGCAATTCTTCTTCAGTCGGGTTAAGCGTGTTAATGAGATCAATTGCCACACTACGCCGATATTCAGCAATATTTGCCACCGCAAAAGCAGTATCAATAACGGACTGTTTCAGGCCATACACCCGTTCTTTTACCATCTGGGTATAGATCCCGCAGGCAACTGCTGAAATCATGATAAAAATCAGCAGACTGACTGTAAGTACGAATTTATTGATTCTGGACATACCTAAACTACTCTTTTACTAACTTTCCACTTTTGTCCCAGGCAGAGAATGGCAACGGCTTCTGGTACAGATACCCCTGGGCCTGAACACACCCTAATTTGATTAATTCACGCGCAACCTCTTCGCTCTCAACACCTTCTGCAATCACCGGGATCCGGTTATAGCGTGCCAGGTCGAAGATAATGCGCAAAATTTTACCCGCAGTGCCGAAAATATCGCCGGTAAATTGCGAGTCCACTTTTATGCTATCAGGATTAATTTCATAAAAACGTTTCAGGTTTGACAAACCCGTACCAAAGTCATCAATCGATATTCGTACCCCTTGTTTACGCAGTTGTTCAATATTGAGATAAAAATGTTCACTAATTCGCTCAATCACAGTTTCAGTGATCTCAATACAGAGACTTTTCGCTGTCAGTTCATGTTCTTTCATGATGGCGATAAAACGCTCATGAAAATGAGGTTCGTTTAACTGCCAGGGCGAAACATTTATATGCAGTAAGAAATCCTGTTTCAGGAGCGCACGCTGGCTAAAATGGCGGAATTCAGCCATCGCCGTTTTAATAATTTGGTAACCCAGTTCATTGATAAAAGCGATATCTTCCGCGATAGCAATAAACTTCAGTGGCGAGATGATCCCCCGCTCCGCAGAAACCCAGCGGCACAGTGCCTCAGCGCCCAGAATTTCACGGGTGTTAATATCAACAATCGGTTGATAAACCAGGAATAGCTCGCCTTTTTCCATTGCATGACGGATATTGCGCGCAATCCAGATATTCTCTTCAATTTCGCTGAGTTTCGCATCATCACAGAAAATAAACTCAGAGAACATATGGTCACGGATGCTGGAAATCGCCAGCTTCAGTTTTTCTGCGTAGCTCCAGGCATTTTCGCCCTTCAGAGGTTCACAAATGGCAGATTTGTGTATACGCAGATTGCGATAGCCAAAGCTACTGTCGAAATCGTTTATCATCGCTATTTTACGAGTAAACGTCTGTATATTTTCCCGACACAATAATAAATATAAATCGGCATTAAATGTCACGATATCGCAGCATTGTGCATATTTCTCGGCAATTCGCTGACACAGCCTCCTGACGATTTTGTTGCGTTCCTCGACACCAAACACGGCTTCGACGGCTTCCAGTCCGCACAGTTTGATGATCCCGGCGGCCAGATACTGATTATTGTTTGACTCAATAATCGCCATATTTTTGATAAAACCGCTTTCCTGATCGTAGGAGATCAGCGAGAGCAATTTATTTGAACGCTCAACTTCAGCATCTTTCATTTCCGCGATCGAATTTTTGATGCTGATAATCTCTTTCGCATCGCCG
This sequence comes from Escherichia sp. TW14182, assembly GCF_000208525.1. Classification (NCBI taxonomy): domain Bacteria; kingdom Pseudomonadati; phylum Pseudomonadota; class Gammaproteobacteria; order Enterobacterales; family Enterobacteriaceae; genus Escherichia; species Escherichia sp. TW14182. Next base: position 4,173 of record NZ_AEJZ01000141.1, on the reverse strand, counting down.
TCACGAATTTTCAGTGCCTGCATTTGATCCGCAGAGTCAGGTAAAAACTCCAGCGTATTGACCAGCGTTGTCATTTCTGAAAATTGGCGACGGAACACACGGGTCGTCATTAAGTAAACCGCCAGCAATACGACAATAATGAAAGCAAATGGTAAATAAAAAAGTTTATCTGACGCGTTAAATAGTTTCCCCGTAGGATAATAAAAATAGATTTCGAATAACGAGTTATTGGGTACGCGCGATGTTTTTGCTATATACTCTGTATCGACAGAATCAATAATATTATAATTATCTTCGCTATTATAAATAATCAATTTTTCACGGGCGAGTTGGTTCTTGGCAATGATTTCATGGCCTTGTTTCAGAAACAACACTTCATCAGTTGCGCTGATTTGATCAAGGTATTCGTTCAGGTATCGCCAGTTTAAATCGACATGAATTTTATCAATAGCCAGCAAATCACGGTCTTTGCCGTTAATTCGTAGTGTAAAAGAAATACATTTTTTCCCCGGACGATCAAAGCAATTATATGCCGGATTCCAGCTACTGTCAGAGCCATCCGAAGCTACTGACCACGGGCGCTGCGACGGATTAAAATCGGCAAAGATGACGCGTCCTGCCTCATCAACAAGGGGACCATTTACCTTTTCCTGATGATAAACAAAGATTTTATCATTCGCCCGCCGCGAAAATAGATAATATTTATCATTATCCAGTACCAGCCCCACTGAGTCTAAAAATGGCATCATTTCCATTTTCAGGATGACAGCTCGTTTAATCTCCTCACTGTTTTTCAATAAATAAAGTGAGTCCTTTAACGTCAGAGCGGAACGTTCAATATCTTTAAAGAAATAGCCAACGTTTTTTTGAATAAGTTCAAAGCGGCTATCAGCACGTTTTACCGCACGCTCCGATACCAGCTGATAGTTAATGATGAAAAAAAGAACAATAAATGACAGCGCAGCCAATAAAAATAAAATTATCAGCCTGATCTTTATCTTTTCGTATAAACTCAGCATGTTAATACATTTAACAAAATAACTGTCAGTACGCTGTGCCGCTGCATAAATAGTCCCTCACAGCGGCTTTTTAACCAAATTACTCGATTCTACAAAATTAGAAGAAAGTTACAACACTTGCTTAAGGCAATAATTTCCTCTGAGGTCATTACTCTTTCAAGCAATATTCAACCGTGACTATCCTTTAATTTTGGGGTCCAGCGCATCACGCAAACCATCACCCAGCAAGTTGAACGCCAGCACGGTCAGGAAAATAGCCAGTGCCGGAAAAACCGCCACATGCGGCGCGATAACCATATCCGCTCTCGCTTCGTTGAGCATCGCTCCCCACTCCGGGGTCGGCGGCTGCGCTCCCAGACCGAGAAACGACAGACTGGCGGCGGAGATAATTGAGGTGCCAATGCGCATGGTAAAGAACACGACGATGGAAGAGACTGTCCCCGGTAAGATGTGGCGCAACAAAATGGTCATATCGCTGGCACCAATACTGCGCGCTGATTCAATAAAGGTTTGCTGTTTTAACACCAGCGTGTTGCCGCGCACCAGTCGGGCAAACGCAGGAATAGAAAAGATAGCGACGGCGATAATCACGTTAGCAATGCCGCTTCCCAGCACCGCGACAACAGCAATAGCCAGCAAAATGCCAGGGAAAGCAAACAGCACATCGCAAATACGCATGATCAGCCGATCCCACCAGCCTTCGTAATATCCAGCCAGCAAACCCAGCAACGTCCCAATCGCCGCACCGATAAACACCGCAAACACGCCCGCCGCCAGCGAGATTTGTGCACCAACCAGGACACGGCTGAAAATGTCGCGCCCCAGTGAATCGACGCCAAACCAGTGCTGCAAAGAAGGTCCGTTATTCAGATTGTCATAATCGAAATAATTTTCGGCGTCATAGGGGACGATCCAGCGTGCAAAAATTGCCATCACAATCAACAAAATGACGAATAATGCGGCGGTCATCGCCATATGCTGACGGCGAAAACGTCGCCAGAACTCATGCCACGGAGTACGCACCTGATCAGGTTTTACTAGTGGCATGGCGTTTAACACCGCCTGACGACGCCAGTTAAATAATCGCATCCTTACTTGTACCTGATAGCCGGGTTAATGGCGGCGTAAAGCACATCCACCACTAAGTTGATAAGAATAAATTCCAGCGAGAAAAGCAGAATTTCCGCCTGAATCACCGGGTAATCGCGCATTTCTACGGAGTCAACGAGTAAGCGCCCAAGTCCGGGCCAGTTGAAAACCTTCTCCACCACGATGGAACCTCCGAGCAAAAAGCCAAACTGTAAGCCCATCATGGTCACTACCGGGATCATCGCGTTGCGTAGCCCGTGTTTGAGGACAACCCAGGTTTCGCTCACCCCTTTCGCCCTCGCGGTACGCATATAATCTTCGCTTAAGACATCGACAAACGACGCGCGGGTAAAGCGCGCCATCACGGCTGCCACTGCCGCGCCGAGCGTCAGGGAGGGTAAAATGTAGTGCTGCCAACTGTCTGCACCTACGGTAGGCAGCCAGCCCAGCTCAACGGAGAAAACCTGTATCAAAAGCATCCCCAGGGCAAATGCCGGGAAGGAGATCCCCGACACCGCGATGGTCATACTCAATCGATCCGGCCAACGGTTACGCCAGACGGCGGCGATAATTCCTGCCGCCATACCAAATATCACCGCCCAGACCATACTGGTTATGGTCAGCCACAGCGTTGGCATGAAGCGACTGGCAATCTCATCGGCAACCGGACGACGCGACACCATCGACAGGCCAAAATCTCCCTGCACTGCGTTGCTGATGTAGTGCCAGAACTGGTGATACAGCGGCTGATCCAGACCCAGTTGCTGACGCACCAGTTCGATGACCTGAGCATCGGCTTCGGAGCCGGCAATCAATCGCGCCGGATCGCCGGGCAGCATATGGACAAATAAAAACACCAGCACCGAGACGATAAACAGCGTCGGAATCAACCCCAGTAAGCGTTTGATAACGTAATTAAGCATTCCACTCCCTGCGTTGCTTATTGCAAGTCCGCATCTTCAAAGCTGAAGCCGGTGTCTGGCATGATCCAAAAACCGGTCAGATTTTTACTGTGTGCCGACACCAGTTTTTCGACCACCAGCGGGATCCACGGCGACTCTTGCCAGATGATATCCTGCGCCGCCTTATATAAGCGGGTCTTTTCCGCCGGATCGTTAGTTTTCAGTGCCTGAGCCAGGAAATCATCCACCTGTTTATTACTGTAAAACGCAGTATTAAACAGCGTCGGTGGCCAGTTCTGTGACGCAAACAGCGGCGATAACGCCCAGTCAGCTTCGCCGGTCGATGCCGACCAGCCGGTGTAGAACAGTCGCACGCCGCTCTCTTTTTGCCCTTTACCTTCTACTTCTGCCGCCCGCTGTCCGGCATCCATCGCCGTCACCTGGGCTTTAATTCCTACCTGCGCTAACTGCTGCTGGGTAAATTGCAGCACTTTCTGCGCGGTGCTGTGGTTATGTGACGACCACAGCGTGGTACTGAAACCGTTGGGATATCCCGCCTCTTTAAGTAATTCGCGCGCTTTTGCCGGATCGTAAGGCCACGGTTGGTAACTTTGCGCGTAGGCGATACTCGGCGGCACCACGCCAGTGGCGGGCGTTGCATATCCCGCAAACGCGACTTTCACCAGCGCCGGACGGTTGATGGCATAATTCAGCGCCTCCCGTACCTTCGGGTTATCGAACGGCTTTTGCGTCACATTCATACTGATATAACGCTGCATAATCGACGGGCTGGCCATCAGCTCGATATTTTTGTTTTTCTCCAGCAGCGCGGCCTGCTCGTAGGGAATGGGGAAAGCAAACTGCGCTTCACCGGTTTGCAACATTGCCGCGCGAGTGTTGTTATCCGCCACCGGACGCCAGGTAATGCTGTCCAGTTTGGGCAGTCCTGACTGCCAGTAACCGGTGAATTTTTTGACCTTCACAAAATCGGTCTGATTCCAGGTGTCCAGTTCATACGGCCCGGTTCCCACCGGATGAAAACCAATCTCTTTGCCATATTTTTCCAGCGCCGCCGGAGAAATCATCGCTGTCGCCGGATGGGCAAGAATATTAATAAACGCGGAGAACGGCTGTTTGGTAGTGACTCCAACTTACTGATAGTG